>PWEB01000078.1 GCA_003553305.1 Syntrophomonadaceae bacterium | reverse complement strand
GACCAGAGATTCGTTGTAAACAGCCACTTTAAACACCTCCTGTATACGCTAATTATAGCGTATACAAAAAGGAATTGCAAGATGAATTTTAACCATATCTCATGGAGCAAAAACCCCCAAATCATAGGCTTTTCTCAGCATAATATGACTCTAGTAGTCAGAGAGTCCGTCTACGCTAATTTTTGTGGGGAATTTAGGGTTTAATTAAAAACATCTTTATCAATAAATAAATCGACAATCTCAGCCATTAACCCTTCCAAATCACCTTCACTAATCTCTAGCAGATCAACTGCTTCTTTTGATAGCGGATAAAGCAAACCGTCAACACCAAGCCCCATACCCATCTGTAAAGTTACCGCATCTGCCACATGAACAATAGCAGTTAATTTGGGATTACTTTCAGCTGCTGACGGATCATGATGACATGAAATTGCTTCTACCAAATCACCTGGCAAATTCCACTTTTCAGCGACCTTTCCCCCAACAACTGGATGACTGAAACCGAAGATTCTTTTCTCTGCTTCATCAAAGGTAAGCTTCTCCATATTAACGACATCAATAACATCCTGATAAGCGTCTCTAACATAGCTGTTCATGACTAACTTTCCAATATCATGCAGCAATGTAGCTGTATAGGCCAATTCAACCGACCGAAACTGGGTTTTTTTAGCCAAAAGACGGGCAAAAACAGCAGCACACTGAGAATGGACCCAGAGTTGTCCTTCACCCATCACATACCCGTTAAGTTCCTTCTTAAGAATCTTGCTCACTGAAGCGGCAAGCACAATACTGCGCACAGCATTAAACCCGATTAAGACTATCGCATCAGTCACTGTTGATATTCTCCGGGAATATCCGTAATATAGTGAGTTCGCCATGCGTAATACCTGGGCAGTCATGTTCTGATCCTGACTAAGAGCTTCATTAATATCAAAAGCGCTCGAATCGGGATCTTCGGTTAACTCCATAACCCTGACCACAACCTGGGGAAGAGAAGGTAATTCATCAACCTTTTCGACAATATTATCCATGGATAGCTTAGTCATGTTTTTCCTCCAACTAACGAAAACAGGATTTAAAATCATTTCCGCCCTGTGTGAAAACAATTATATCAATTTTCTGCCACTAAAGTCAACTTACAGCTGAGTGAGTACAAAAAAATGGGAGATTTTTAAGTGCTCCAGGTAATAATATATTGCAGGCCTGGAAAATCAACAACATGGTCGTTTCCCGCCCATCGACCGGCAAGGCCCAGCTCACGAGCAACTAATTAAAAATGGCACATTGTTCACATTTTGAATGTAGCTATCTAGCTCAATGCGAATTGAATCCTCTGTTAATTAATCTAGAGTAAAAACAATAGCGCCTATAACCAGGGCAGTTTATCCAAATCAACATTACCTCCGGAAATAATCAACCCTATTTTTGTCCCTTTTATCCAGGACCTCTTGCTCAACAAAGTGGCCAGAGGAACTGCTGCCGAGGGTTCGACAACCAATTTCATTCTTTCCCAAATCAGGCGCATTGCTTCAATAATCGACTTTTCACTGACAGTTAAGATATCTGAAACATAATGATGAATAATCGGAAAAGTTAATTCACCCAGGGAGGTTCTAAGGCCGTCAGCAATGGTCTGCGGATTTTCAAGAGGTATAATGTATCCTGCCTGCAGAGACCGGTAAGCATCATCGGCTCCTTCCGGTTCTGCACCAATTATTTCTATTTTTGGTTTGAGTGCGGACACACTGAGAGCAGTACCGCTCAGAAGACCTCCACCGCCTACCGGTGCTATTACTGTATCAAGGTCGGGAACCTGCTCCAGAAGTTCCAGGGCTGCTGTTGCCTGACCACAAATAACCCTTTGATCGTCGTAAGGATGAATAAATATTGCCCCGGTTTGTTCTACCAGGCTGATCAGAGCATCTTCCCGGGCCTGCTGTGTAGAGGGGCAATAAGTTATCTCCGCTCCATAACCTGTAACAGCTGCTTTTTTTACAGGCGGAGCATTATCCGGCATTACCACATGAGCTTTTATGCCCCGGCAGCAAGCTGCGTAAGCCAGGGCAGCAGCATGATTCCCGGATGAATGAGTGGTTACCGCTCTTGTCAAACCCGTTTCCAGCTTTAAATCATTTTGCCCGAGGCTAAGCACTGCATTCACTGCTCCCCGGGCTTTAAAAGCGCCAACCTTTTGCAGGTTTTCACATTTAAAGTAAAGCTGAGCCTCAAAAATTCGGTTCAAGGCAGATGATTGAAAAATGGGGGTCCGATGAACATATGGTTCAACCCGTTCTTGAGCTGCTTTGATAGCTTCTATTGTCGGAAATGGCTGCATAAAAACCCCTGCCTATTAATTGACATAATCAAAATCCCCGGATTATTAAGGATTTAGAGTTATATGACTCAATATAGATACTAATATTCTATCTAAAACAGGCAAATTCCTTTATTATGTTTATAACTATATCTACAACCAGTTTTCAGGGGTAGGAAGGTAAAGCCAGCATAGTATAGAATTAATATTTAGGAATATTTTATATGAAACCAAAGGAGCAATGCAGATGAAATTGTTGGTATGCACAGACGGATCGGAGTTTAGTCAAAAATGTATAAAAGTCGCTTCACAGTTGGCCGGGGATTGTTCAGTTAACGAAATAACCATTATTCATGTTCATGAGAGTACAACTTTATTGCCAGAATACTGGCAGGGCAAATATCCATTCAATACCGAAGAGGAAAAACAATTAAAAAATATGGACCGGCGTTTATTTGAAGACCAAAAAAAGTATTTTGCCGAAATTGAAAAAGATTTTGCGGATTATGACATACCCGTAAATACTCTTATTAAAAATGGACACCCGGCCGAAGTAATCAGTAAGGTTGCTTCAGATGGAGCATATGACCTGATTATAATCGGCAGGAGAGGATTGGGTGGAGTCAAAAAACTTTTTTTAGGCAGTATAAGCAATGCTGTTTTGCAGGTAGCTCAAACTAATGTTTTAATCGTAAAATAACCTGGGTTTGATTTAACTAAGCTAACCGCTGTAGCGGGCAACTGTAAAACATAAGTAGTGGCAAATAAACCAGGGGACGAGGACTGAAATTGACTGTTTTCAATAATATTTTAAAAAAACAAGATTGGCATCTGGTCCTGCTGGCCTTACTATTAGCTTTGCTTAATACACTGGCAACCTGGTATCCTCAATACTTCGTGGGAGAATTCTGGGCTATCAGCACCATTTCCTGGTTGTGGATTGGTGTTTTAGCAGCAGTTTTACACCAGGTTTACGTTATGCTTGTTTTACGATTTGAGCTGGAGACCAGGTGGTTAACTTCAAACTTGCCACGGATAGGATATATGGCCTACATGATCGACTATACATTATTATTAATCGCCCGTATCTTAGCTTTAATCTTCGTGGCCATCGCTAATCATAACATCCTGTCGATCTCAACCTACAACAGGGTATTTATCTCCCTGCTTCTGGCAATCCCCTTTTTATGGTTAATCTATTCTGTAGTCCGTCATTACAGTTTAAAACATTTTGCCGGAGCAGAATACTTCAATCCCGAAAGCAGCAGTAGAAATTTTCCCAGGTATGGTATATTTAAATATACCGAAAATAGCATTTACACTATTGGCGCCCTGGGCTTATATATCCCCGGGATAGTGTTTGCATCTCCAGCAGCTTTAATTCTTGCCCTGTTCAATAATTTGTACATTTGGGTGCATTATTATTGTACTGAATTGCCGGACAAAGAGAGTATGGACCGCTTTAAAAGATGATTTAAACGAAATGATTTGCAAGCCATGCTTGACAAACTTGAAATTATATTATTTTTTGAAACAGCGGACGATAAATTGCGTCTTAAAGAGGCTCCCGAGAAGCAGAACGCTATCAACAAAGGCTGGAATAGCCCCGCCTCGCTCTTTATGAATTGCACTAGGTGAGATCTGAAATAAAACTTGGCTTTTTATCAAGGGTATGGATTGCATGTACATTACGAATGGTCCCAGTAATACCCCTCATCACCAAAGAATGGGTTTCCGCGGTTTTACCGCGAAAACGGACACCGCTAAGCATATCCCCATCAGTAATTCCAGTCGCAGCAAAAAAAATATCATCACCACTGACCAGATCATCGAGCAGGAGTAGTTTGTCCGCATCGTCTAAACCCATTTCATGAACTCGATCCAAATCCTTATCGTTTTCCGGTAATAAACGGGCCTGCATCTCTCCACCCATAATCTTCAGTGCAACTGCAGCTATAACGCCTTCTGGAGCACCACCGCTGCCAAAAAGGATGTCCACCCCCGAATTTTCTATAGCGGTGGCAATCGCTGCTGCCACATCGCCATCACTAATCAATTTAACCCTTGCACCGGCCTGCCTGATTTGATCAATTATATGCTGATGCCTGGGTCGATCGAGAATGATCGCCGTCAAGTCCTGAACATCACGATCCAGTGCTTTTGCAACTGAGCACAAATTTTCGCCTGCCGGTGCATCAAGGTTTATACAACCCCGGGCTTTTGGCCCGACAGCAATTTTATCCATATACATGTCCGGCGCATGGAGAAGACAACCGCGAAGAGCAATCGCCACTACGGCTAAAG
>PWEB01000295.1 GCA_003553305.1 Syntrophomonadaceae bacterium | reverse complement strand
GCCAGATTACCTTTTTTTAAATAGTTTGCGCAATTTTCTGCTAGTTTACGCCAGGTTACAATGTCAATAAAATCTGTTTCTCTTTCCCCCTGCTGGTTAGTAAAAGGGCGGTTAACTGCCAACGTAAAAGAAGCTACCGCTACCCCACTACCAGCTGTATAACGCAGCTCCGGATCTTGGGTTAAACGGCCGATTAAAACAATCTGGTTTAACATAACTAATTCAATCCTCCCGATACTACTCGTTAACCTTACTGTCGTTCTCTTCTTCTGCTGAAACAGCAGCTTCATCAGGCTTATCAGATTCTTCCTGACCCACCACTTCTCCAGTCGCTTCGTCTGCTTCAACTTCTTCGGCTTCTTCGGCTTCTTCGACTGCCTCGGTTTCTTCGGTTGCTTCTTCTGAGATCACTGACTTATATTCTTCTTCTTCAACCCGAACTACTAAATAACGAAGAATTGCGTCACTGACTCGGAAGTAATGTTCAATTTCTGGAATGATGGCCCCTTGACCGCTGAAGTAAACCAGGTAATAATAACCTTCTACATGCTTGTCAATCTCATAAGCTAATCGGCGCTTTCGCCAATCAACTACTTTGTTGACTAGACCTTCGTTCTTGGTTATGGTGTCTTTTAGACCATTGATGATTTCTTCGTGTTGATCTGGTTCAAAATCCGGACGGATAATTAACATAATTTCATAAAGTCCCATTCAATATCACCTCCCTCTGGACTTACGGCCCCAACTAAGGAGCAGGGATTTGCCTGCAACATAATAGCATACTTGCTCTATGAGAGCAAGCTAGACCAATCAATTATCCTATGTGCTAACCCGTTAAATCACCATGGTAAGCAGGGCCCCGCTTAATCAACTTCAAAATATTTTTAATAATCCCAGCTACAGGAACAGCTAAAACCATACCGAGCAGTCCGGCAAGGGTGCCACCAGCAAGGATCGCGACAATTATAGTAATTGGCTTTAGATTAACTATGCGACCGAGAACTACCGGGGCAAGAAATAAACCATCTAAAATTTGAATAACAACATAAATCAATATTATAAATAGCGGAGAAGGAGTAAGTGGAGAAAAACTTAATAGAACTGCCGGAACCGCGGCGATATATGGCCCTATATAGAGTATAAAGTTAAATAACCCGGCAACAATGCCCAAAAGAAATGCATAGGGCATTCCGACAATATAAAGCATTATTCCGGTAATCACACCGACAATTATACAACGAATCAAAGAACCGCGGATAAAAGCACCAACATTATTGTCAATAATTTCTAGCAGCTCCTCTGCTAAAGGGCGCCTCTTTAAAGGCACAATATCGATCAACTGATTCCTGATTGTGTGAAAATCACTTAGCAAAAAATACACAAGAAACAAAACGATAAATATATCAACAGCCCCACCAATAAGGGACAAAGATGCTTCCGCCAGGTATTCGACACCCTGATAAAGATTGTCGGATAAACTAATTAAATATTCTCTGACCTCTGCTTCGACATCAAGCACTATAAGCTGCTGTGAAATCCAGTAAAGGTAATTCTGAAAACGCTCCACATAATGAGGAAAGTTTTCGGCCAGCTCAGTGGCTTCAAAATATATA
The DNA here is from genome assembly GCA_003553305.1 of Syntrophomonadaceae bacterium. GTDB lineage: Bacteria > Bacillota > Dethiobacteria > DTU022 > DTU022 > B1SED10-74M. The sequence continues at coordinate 3,018 of PWEB01000295.1, read as the reverse complement.
ACCGGTATAAGCAAGCTTACAGTAACTGCGCAAAAAAGTAAAAATGTCAGAAACACTAGAGCTGTTGCCAGACCATGACTTATTCGAAACCTTTTTTTTAAATAAACAAGCATTGGATAAAAAATATAGACAATCAAAATACTGACCAAAAGTAGCGCAACAAGCCAGGATATGCTCTGCAGCAGCCAAATTATTCCGCCCAGCATAAAAAGCAAAGTTAGTAACCGTAAAACAAAGGTCCACTGCTTATCCACCGAATTCACCTTCCCGCTGCCTTTAGCCTGACAAAAAAATAATCAATACGTTAAACCTTAGTTTCGAAACCGGAAAAAAAGAACTTCGCCGTCTTTGACCGGGTAATCCCTGCCTTCAACTCTGCAAATCCCTTTTTCCCTCGCCCTGGCCAGGCTACCCTCAGTAAGTAGAGCTTTCCATTCAATAACTTCAACATTAATGAATCCGCTTTCCATATCAGAATGGATTCGACCGGCTGCATTTATAGCCCGAATACCGAATGGAACTACCCAGGCCCGTGCTTCGTTACCTTTAACAGTATAGAATGCAAATAGCTTTAGGTGTTTGTAACAATCCTGCAGTAGCTTTTCGGTCCGGCTTTCCTCTAAACCATAGGCTCCCAGAAAAGATTTCCGCTCCTCAGCAGGCAACTCTGTAAGTTCTGCTTCAAGGCTGGCGCACATCGGAACCACTGAACTATTGGCCGGGAAAAAAGAACAATCCGGGTTAAGGAAGTGTGCTTCATTCAAATTATAAACATAGAGCATACCCTTCCGGGTTAGCAGGGACAGTTGATCCAAATAAAACTCGTCTTCTCGAGAAAAGTTCATATCCCGCAAAGCAGTGCCATGATTTAAGTGTTCCTCCAAACTAGATAGCAGATCCAATTCATATTGAGCAGATTGATCACCACTTTTCAGTTTTGGTTCCAGCTTTTGTCGTCTTCTGGAAATGACCTCGATATCAGCAAGATTTAATTCAAGGTTAACTATTTCAAGCCGGGCCGCAGGGTCTAAATAATCATTATCGGGCTGCTCAAATCCAGCTACAACATGAATAAGAAGATCAACATCACGCAAATGACCAAGGAACTGATTGCCTAAACCCTCCCCCCTGCTTGCTCCTTCAACAAGCCCTGCCACGTCAAAAACAGTGATCGTTGCCGGAGTAACTTTTTGGGAATCACACAATTCAGCCAGTTCAGATAATCTTTGATCAGGAATAGGCACAACTGCCTTATTAGGGTTAATTGTAGAAAACGGGTAACTTTCAATAGACACATCAAGGGCGGTCAGGGCTTTAAACAAAGTCGACTTGCCGGCATTAGGCAAACCGACTATTCCACAACTCCAAGCCATAGCAATTACCTCCCTGCTTAACCAGGTTTTGAGTCATCTTCAGACAATAAACTCTTAACTCGGCGCTCGAAGCGGGTGCGGGGCATCATAACACTACGACCACAATTTAGACATTTTATCCTAAAGTCCATACCCACCCTGACTATCCGCCATTGATTAGAACCGCAAGGATGTCCTTTTTTCATTTTAACAAGTTGGCCTACCTCATACGGAACCATAAGAACAACCACCGGCCTTTAGAGGTTATCAAGTATGCTTTTAATTTGCTCATAGACCCCATTAATATCCTTATTGCCATTAACCTCGCTGATTAAACCTTTCTCTTGATAAAACTTTATCAGGGGCTCGGTTTGCTTTTTATAAACATCTAATCTTTCTTTAACTGTTTCAAGGGTATCATCATCTCGCTGATATAGGTCACCACCACACTGATCGCAAACGTTGCGCACTTTAGGGGGTTTGAATTTTAAATGGTAGTTTGCACCGCAATCAGAACAAACCCTTCTTCCGGTTAACCGTTCTATAAGCTCATCTTCTTCCACTTCAATCAGCAGCACTGAATCTATTTTTGTGCCAATATCCGGTAATGCTTGGTCCAAAAAAACAGCCTGGTCTACTGTACGTGGGAAACCATCCAGTAAAGCACCTTTAAAACAATCTGGCTCCATAAGGCGCTCTCTAACTATTTCAACAACCAGGTTATCTGGGACTAACTGCCCCTGATTCATATTTTCACGTGCTTTGCAACCCAGAGGCGTTTCCTCTTTAACCGCTTTTCTTAAGATATCGCCTGTTGAAACATATGCAAGACCATAGTTTTTTACAATACTTTCTGCCTGTGTTCCCTTGCCTGCTCCCGGGGGGCCCAGTAAAATAATAAGCATATCGACACCTCACTTTTAAATACCTGCTTAATAGGATACGAATAGAGTAAGTTCTTCTCAATTGGAGCCAATTCCTGCAAAACCTCATCAAAAATAAGCGCTTATGCAAAACAACAGAAGCACGACAAGGCAAGGTTGCTTCTGTTGTAATATATTTCAATAACTATGTAGCGCTTAGTTGTTCCCATGTTTATTGTTCCCATGTTTATAGAAGTATAACCTTGAAAATAAATGTCTAAATAAATATCATTATTTTTAAAACGACTTTTCAGGAACAACTTTTTTATTTAGTGATCCAGTTTTCATTCCCGATTCTTTTGATTCGCCTTCTGCGGACTTCACGCTCCAGCTGCTGCTTTCTGAAGGCAAACCTTTTTGACCCTTGGCCGTATCTGTTGCTCCCTCCTGCTCCATCTCCATCGTGCCTGATAAAACAGAACCCTCTTCAACAAGCAACCCATTGACCTTGAAAGTACCAATAGCGGTTCCGGTTTTTTTGAGCTCCAGCCTTCCTTCTGCCTCAAGGGACCCTTCGTAAAATCCGGCTATTGTTATATTCCGGGCCTTTAAATCAACAGAACCCCGTCCACTTTCACCAATAATAACGTCTCCCTGATTTGATATTTCGCCTTCTGCTTCACCATCAACCCGAATCAAACCTTTACCATTAATAGTTCCGTTAAAAACAGTATCCTTGCCAATTATAGTATTAACTTTATCCGACGGTGTTTCTAAGTTATCCTTTTTAAACAATGCATTTT
>PWEB01000102.1 GCA_003553305.1 Syntrophomonadaceae bacterium | reverse complement strand
TGAGGGATTTCCAGAATGGCTCGTTAGGCAGGATTACATTAGAAGAACCACCCAATATAATAAAATAAATTTTCAGGCCGCTTTTCTGATCAGAAGCTTTAGTGGTCCAAAATTAAGGAGATCTTGATATGTCGTTTGAGCAGATGACCATCGCAGAGTTGACGGAATTTCTGAGCGAACGGGAAGAGTTATCCGCCGCAGAGGCAAAGATGCTTGAATCAGACAACCGGAGTGGCGCAAAAGCACTGCTCAGACGTTTTTATAAGCAAAAAGAGCTCCGCCTGCGGGAAGAAGCCCGCCTGCAAAATATGCTTTCTGAAGAGCGACAATTACAGAATGCAGGTTTTGAAGCTATAGCCGGCGTAGATGAGGCTGGACGCGGTCCTTTGGCTGGGCCGGTTGTGGCTGCGGCAGTTATTCTCAATCCGGACCAGGTGATCAGTGATTTAAAAGACTCAAAGCAGCTTTCAGCGGCTGCCCGTGAAAAAATATTTGACCAGATTGTCTTCAATGCCGGATGTTACGGCATTGGCAGTGCTTCACATCAGGAAATAGATCAGTTGAATATCCATGTTGCTGCTATGTTGGCTATGAAGAGAGCGATAGAAAAACTATCTCTGCTGCCTGACTTCATCCTTGTAGACGGTGGTTTTACGATCCGGGATTGTAATTTTAAACAAAAAGCAATAAAAAAGGGGGACGACCGTTCCCTTTCCATAGCAGCAGCTTCTGTTCTGGCTAAAGTAACCAGGGATAAAATTATGGTCGGCCTGGATAAAGAATACCCCCAATACGGATTTCTCCGGAACATGGGTTACGGGACAGCAGAGCATTGCGAAGCTCTATCTCAATTTGGGCCTTGTCCGGTTCACCGAAGATCGTTCCGGTTGATTTATGATTAAGCAGGGTACAATCTACAAACTTTGAAATCACAGACTGGAGTTTATTAATGAATAATAAGCAAAGGAAAGTTGGATTAGCCGGTGAAAAAGCAGCCTGCATTTTTTTAGAGAACCTTGGTTACGAAATCCTTGATACAAACTATCAATGCTTGTTTGGTGAAATTGATATTATTGCCCGGGACCAGGGGACCATTGTTATTGTGGAGGTCCGTGCCCGCACCAGCCAGGTATTCGGCGGACCGGAGGAATCAATTACAGACCGAAAAGCGCAGCGCTTACGGCGCTTAGCGCTAGATTACTTAAAAACGGTATCGGGAAGGGATATTTCTTGCCGGATTGACTTAATTGCTGTTAACCTCAGTAAAGTGAATTACTCTGTGGAAAAGGTGAATCATATTAGAGGAATACTGGCCGGATAGGAGGTGCTTTGAAGTTATCTATATTGCTGTAATCGGAGGATCTGTCTGTACAAAAGAAGAAGAATCTGCGGCCCGGAAGGTCGGAGAAGAAGTAGCCCGGTTAGGGGCGATTTTGGTTTGTGGGGGAGGTTCCGGAGTGATGGAAGCAGCCTCGAAAGGATCTGCCGGAAAAGGGGGGCTGGTTCTGGGCATTCTTCCGGATCACGACCCCCGCAGCGGGAACACTTACCTGACAGCTGCTGTTGCCACCGGTTTGGGAGAGGCCCGCAATGCAATTATTACCCGCACCGCTGATGCGGTAATCGCAGTCGGCGGCGAGTATGGTACTTTATCTGAAATAGCCCTCGCTTTAAAAATGGGCAAACCTGTAATTGGATTAAATAGCTGGTCACTCAAAGCGCCGCGCAAAATCGATAGCGGTATCATTGAGGCAGAAGAAGCAGAAGAGGCAGTAACCAAGGCTTTCGAGCTGGCCAAAGCATAGGGGAATTCATTCGGAAGTAACTCCATCATTAGAGATCACATTATTTGCTTTGATTGTCTTCAAAGGATAGAAAATACTTTCTTATGCCTTCCTTCATTGCACCGGCAAACTTTTTTTGGCCCCTGGGATGAAAGATGTGCCAGTTATCTTCAGGATGCATCATGTATCCTGCTTCAACTAAAACGCTGGGGAATTGAGGGAGCCTGGTTACTGCGATGTTTCTTCTCCAGGTGCTCATAGCGGGTAAGTTCATTTCCTCTGACACTGTGTCGAGCATAATGTTTGCCAGTTTTTCATTATGGTCATAATTGTAGAGGATCATTATGCCATGTAAATCTACTGCATTAGCCCCTTGAGCGTGAGCATTGGCGTGAACACTTATGAAAAAATCTGTATCATCAATATATTTAGCTTCCGGGCGAGCGTAGAGATCTAGATCGATATCTTCGGTGCGGGTCATGATCACCTCAGCGCCATCTTCAACTAAGAGATCCCTGAGATAAAGGCTCATCTTCAACACTACATCTTTTTCGTGAATATCACCGGGTCCGGCTGCGCCCCGATCATCACCGCCATGCCCGGGATCAACGACTATGGTTCTACCATCCAGGGGATTGTCTTTATCAACCAGGGGAGGTTTGTCAAAATTTATCACCAGGTCGGTGCCTTCCCATGAGGGGGTATAACCGGTAAAGTGAAGATCAAGTTCGATATTCAATACCAGGACATCAGAAGCCCAGGCCCTGGGTTCTATGGTTAAATCTAGAACAGAATCAGGCATTTCTGGTATAGATAAATCCTCGTCCTCTGCTACTTCGTAAAGTATTACTCTCAGCTGATTTTTACTGCTGTCAGTCCGAAACGGAAATCTTTCTGCAGCATCCAGACGCAAGCTTACTTTTTGATCTGTTTCAGATAACTCTATTCCGGACAAGACTGGTTCAAGAGAATCTTTGTCTTCTAGTTCATCAACAACATCTTTATGAAGCAGAAAGGTGTCATTTCCTCGAAAATTTGTCCTGTAATAATTACCGGAAATTCCTACCGTCTCAAAGCGGGTCCCTTCGATCATATATGTAAAAACACTGGTCGGGTAACCTGTTCCTCCACGAGTGTCGGAGTAGAGAAGATAATAACTGTCATCAATGAGTTGTAACCATCCTGAATATTTTAGCTCGGACTGGTCCCTGACTTCCACTACGTTATAAGGGGTATCGGAAAAGAAAGCTACTTTTCCCGGTAGTTCCCGGCTAACCTGTTCTCCGTCTTTAATCAATGTTACGGTCAGAGGCCTATATTCAGATATCCCCGAACCAGGCGCATCATCTTCTTTAACCCTGTAAGTGGTAGTATAAATTCCTCCTCTTCCCACAGGACCTCCAGAATATGACAATTCGGTCATTTGGACCAGGTTATCTTCACCGATTTGATAATATGCGGTTGCTCCCGGACTGCCCCGGGCTACTATCCTTAAGGTGTCTCCCGGGTTTAATACCTGGTCCTGGGCTGGGAGTAAATGAGTGGAGTGGATCTCTAAAGGTTCTTCAGGCATAGCCTGCCGCCCTGCGGGGGTAACTACCGAACGTTCAATTGTGGTGGTATTTTCACCATCACTTGCTTCAACTATAATGGGAAATTCTTCGCTGCCGGGAATGTCTGCCATGGTAAGGAAGTTGCCGGTCCGTTTGTCCATCAGGTCCACCGGTTCACCGTTTACGGTAACCTCGATTTGGGAATATGACTGGGTTGTTCCGTATATAAATATAGAATCTTCATAATAACTGTGCTGTCTCGCCGGTGGGTAGGCGACATGGAGTAATGGGCCCTTCTGATCATCTTTTAATGCAGGGTCGAATTCCTGCGGGGTGGAAATTTTAATCTCTCTCGTTTCTTCTACCCATTCTACAAATGCACCTACTGCCTCCACACTTGGTCTGACAGGCGCATAGATTTTCTCATCTATTATTTTGACCGGAACATCTAAGCTGAAAGTCTTATCATCTGCTGTTATTTCTGTACTGTTAAGTGGGAAATCTACCCGGAAACCTCCGAGAAAACCTGATAATGTTTCGGTTTGCTCCTGCCACTCGGTATCATAATTTAATTTGTTGAAGATAAGTTCTACCGGTACCAGGAAGTTATCTTCCTCATACTTTACCGGGTATTCAGTTCCTACATGTTCTTCGTTAATGATTATTTCAGCACGAGTGACTGGCTCATCCGTAAAATTGGTGAACAGGGATAAAAATAATATTAAAATGATCAGGACTAACTTTTTCATTGCTATTCTCCCGTATAGCGAAGATATAATTCCAGTATATTACTCAGTAAACGATATAATCTAGATCTGGGATTAAATAATGCTTTCCGAAAAAACTTTTTATTTTGCAAGAGTATTAGATGCCGGGAAGTAGTTTGTATTGCTTGGATGTCACCCGCTTGAAAATAAAGATAGCCCAATTGAGGTGGCTATTGACTATCTATATAATAAGGGATACATATTTAAATAGCAAGTTTCGTGACATCCTCACGGGGTCAATAGACCCCGAGGATTCCCGCCGGAGATTCTAAGGTTATATTTAAACAAGGATCAGACTTCATTGGTATCTTTCCCGTTGTTTAAGGCGGGTATTTTTAACGCGATTGAGAATTTCAGAAGACCTCTCTCCGGGTTTTTCCATTTTTAGCTGATCATAATTAAGGTCGGGGACTTCTACCTGAATATCGATGCGGTCAAGCAGTGGCCCGGATAGTTTATTCCGGTAACGGGCGATCTGGTTTGGGCTGCAGCGGCATTCCCGGAGTGGATCTCCGTAGTTGCCGCAGGGGCAT
>PWEB01000036.1 GCA_003553305.1 Syntrophomonadaceae bacterium | reverse complement strand
TCAAAGATCCCTTAACCGCATTGCATATTTACCGGAGCAAAGATTTAATCGAAAAGGCCTTCGGCAACCTTAAGGAAAGACTCAACTTGCGCCGCACTTCGGTTTTTTCCGAAGAAAACCTGGACGGCAAGTTTTTTGTTCAGTTTGTTGCCCTGATTTACCTGGCTTATATCGACACTTTAATGCGCGAAAACGATCTCTATCGCAACTATACCCTGCAGGAGTTACTCGATGAACTCGATATCATTGAGCGCTTTGAACACCCCGGGAAAAAACACCACCTGGGTGAGGTGACTAAAAAACAGCTCGAGCTTTACCGGTTACTTGAGGTGGAACCGCCAGCATAGGTATAAAATCCCGGGAATTCAGGTTGAAAGAAAGGGGAAAATGTTAAACATCCAAACCCTTAAATTTCAACGGCAGGCGCTGTTCATATAATTTATGTTTAACCTTGGTTTATTTGCCTCCTTTGTAAGCTGCCATGTAAAGATCCATTATTTCATCCCGGGTAGCCTGGCGTGGGTTGTTGCCCGGGCTTCCGCTGGCTATAGCTTCATCAGCCATTTTCGGGAGAAGCTCTTTAAGTTTGTCCTTTTCCACTCCCAATTCTTTGAGTGAAGGCACTTTAACATCCCTCACAAGCCTTTTCACCGCGGCAACCCCGGCTTCGGCCTTTTCAAGTGTATTTAACCCTTCTACGGTTTCCCCCACAACTTCAGCCAGTCGAGCGTAGCGGGAAGGATTTCCAATCAGGCTGAATTCCATTACCACATCTAAAAGGGCGGCATTCGAATCTCCATGAGCCACATGGAAATTAGCTCCTATGGGCCGGGACATACCGTGGACCAAAGCTACAGAGGAGTTGCTAAAAGCAATACCTCCGTAAAGAGCTCCCAGCATGGTTTTTGCCCTGGCTTCAAGATTATTGCTGTTAGCCCAGGCCTGCCTGAGGTTACCGGCAATCAGTTCCACAGCAGACAAGGCATACATATCGCTCATTGGCTGAGCTTTGACTGATACATAAGCCTCTATCGCATGGGTCAGAGAATCTATACCGGTGGCCGCAGTAAGTCCCCTGGGCATGGTCAGGGTTAACTCGGGATCTACCACCGCAATATCCGGCATCAAGTGGGGACTGCCGATCAGCATTTTTTCATCTTTTACCGGGTCGGTAATGATGGTAAATTGGGTAGCTTCACTGCCAGTTCCTGCCGTGGTGGGCACACAAATCAAGGGAACTCCCGGCAGGGGTAGTTTGCCGAGTCCCTTATAATCTGCGATACTTCCTGAGTTTTTAGCCATGACAGCAATGGCCTTGGCCGCATCAATAGGGCTCCCCCCGCCTACGGCAATGACGGAATCGCATTGATTATCTTTAAAAAGCTTAACCCCTTCTTCGATAAAGTCCAGGGTAGGCTCACTGCTGACCCGGTCATATATTGTATGCTCAATCCCATGATTGTCAAGATTACCGGTAACTTTATCGACCATACCCACTTTCACCATGATTTTATCAGTTACCAGCAGCGCCTTTTTAGCCTGCAGGCCTTTTAACTCCTCACCGGCATTTTCGACCGCTCCTAAACCAAACAATACTCTGGATGGCATCTGGAAAACTCTTTTTTCCACTAAAAACGCCTCCTCACAAATTAATGACTCCTGGTTAAACTGCTATTCCCTGTGGATGGTTCCTTCCCAGGTCCCTATCTTGGTATCCTTGCGGTCCTCTTCGGTAAACCAGCGGCTGGTTACACATTTTGCTTCAGTGTAGAAAGCAACCCCGTCTTTGCCCATTACATGAAGGTCTCCATAAAAAGATCCTTTATGCCCGGCAAAGGGGAAATAGGATACCGGAACTGGAATCCCTACATTGACACCAACCATACCGCCATGGGTTCTATAGGTAAACTCCCGGGCGTAATAACCGTTTTGTGTAAATATACAGGAACCATTGGCATAAGGACTGCTGTTCATTATCTGCAACCCTTCCTCAAAATCCTTAACCCTCTTCACACATAAAACCGGCCCGAAAATTTCTTCCTCACCTACACTCATACCGGGCTTGACTTTATCTAAAATAATCGGTCCCAGGTAAAAACCGTTTTCATAACCTTCCACAGTTATATCTCTTCCGTCTAAAACTAATTCCGCCCCTTCTTCAACACCTTTAGCAATCCAGGAAGAAACTTTCTCTTTATGCTCGGCCGATATTACCGGCCCAAGATCCGTATCGTCAAGGTAAGCCGGACCAACTTTTAATTCTTTAGCCGCTTTAACCAGCAGCTCTACCACTTCGTCCGCGATATCCTCTTCGACGCAAACCACCGGTAGGGCCATACAGCGCTGCCCGGCGCAGCCAAAGGCTGAGTTTCTTACCCCAAGCGCTACCCTTTCAATGATGGCGTCCTTTAAAATCAGGGCATGGTTTTTTGCTTCCCCTAAAACCTGGACCCTTTTGCCATGGGCCGCCGCCGTGCTGTAAATATGCCTGCCCACAGTACTTGAACCCACATAAGAAATTCCTTCTACATCTGGATGTTTCAATAAAAGCTCCGCTTCATTTCGGCTGCAGGTGACCAGGTTGACCACACCCTCGGGCAGTCCCGCTTCAATTAATAGTTCCATCAAGCGCATTGCCGTCTGGGGAACCTGGCTGGCCGCTTTCAAAACAAAAGTATTACCGGTTGTAATACAGAGAGGAAGCATCCAGCCAAAGGGGATCATGGCCGGAAAGTTCATCGGTACTATCCCTGCGAATACTCCAAGCGGTTCTCTATACATGACAGTATCATGTCCCGGTGATACATTCATCAAAGAATCACCCTGCATCAAAGTGGGTGTGGCACAGGCTACTTCAACCACTTCCATGGCCTTAATGACATCTCCACGGGATTCAGCCATGTTCTTACCATGCTCTGTAGCTACCAGGGTGGCCAGTTCATCTAAGTTTTCTTCGATTTTTCTTTTAAACTTAAACATAACATCCGCTCTTTTTTGAACAGGGGTATTCGACCACTCAGGATATGCATTTTTAGCGACTTCCACCGCCTCGTTAACTTCTTCGCTGGTGCAGCGTGGAGTCTGAGCCATAACCTCTCCCGTGCTGCTGTTCGTAATCTCCATGTACTGACCGGACCTGGTTTCCCTCCACTGGTTGTTCACACAAAATTTAAGTTTCTTCACTGCAGTCATTATCAATGTCTCCTTTCAAATTTTTCTGCATTTATCAAGCTTTTTTCATCTCCGGGTAAAATTTTGACTTAAAAATTAACCCGGTTTTTGCAATTTAGCCTGCGCAGAACAATTGCCCTTTTCTAATTAACATATGCAATATTTATGCCATCTAAAAATATTAGGTAAAAAGTATTGTCAACTGGCCTTTCCTTTAAATTTTCTTTTTGATCTTCCTCAATAAACAACTACATAGCGTAGGTTTTAATCTACACTATGTAGTTATTTATATACAAATAACCGTATACAAACCTCTACACTTTTTAATAGTCCTTATTCCAGTCCATGCTTAGTTAACTTTTGATATAGAGTAGTCCGGTGTATCCCAAGCTGTTTTGCCGCCTGGGCTTTGTTGTTCTTGCAATTTTCCAGGGCCTGGATAATTGCTTTTTTTTCAATTTCTTTTACCAAATCATCGAGGTTCCTTTTGCTTTCGCCCCCGGAAGACATTGAGGTAAGCTCAATTAAATCTTTATTATCCGCAAAATTTCGAGTCATATCAATTTCATTACTCTTTTCAGTATCCTCCCCGTTACCGGGACCCCTATCCTCAAACAGATCGACCAATAAATGTTTAACTTCGGCAGAACTGACAACTTCCCCGTCGGAAAGATAAACAAGACGTTCCACCACATTAATAAGCTCTCGAACATTTCCTGGCCAGCGGTAACTTTGCAGGTAGCTTATAGCCTGATCATCTATTGATTTTTGCATCTCCGGTTTAGCTAAAGTTTTTTCCACGATAATTTTTATGTCTTCCGGTCTTTCCCGCAGAGGGGGGATTTTTATTGTGGCTGCATTCAAGCGGTAAAGCAGATCTCTCCGGAATTCTTTTCTATTTATTTTCAAATCCAAATCCTGGTTCGTGGAAGCAATAATTCTTACATCAATATTCCTTGAGGAAAGCCCCCCTATTCTTTCGATTTGCCTGTTTTGCAAAACCCGCAGTAATTTAGCCTGCATACTGAGAGGCATGTCGCCAATTTCATCTAAAAACAGGGTGCCACCGTCGGCCAGCTCAAATTTACCCGGCTTGCCTTTCTTACGAGCCCCGGTAAACGCTCCATCTTCATAACCAAAAAGTTCGGATTCCAAAAGTTCATGGGGTATAGCGGCACAATTGATGCTGACAAGCGGGTCATGCTGGCGAGGGCTGGCATTATGGATTGCCTGGGCAAAAAGATCTTTGCCCACCCCGGTTTCCCCCAGGATCAGGACGCTTAAATCCGTGGCGGCATATTTTTCAGCCACTTCCTTTAAATGATTTATCTGCTCGGACACTCCGATTATTTGATCAAAAGTATAGGCCGCTCTCATCTGGACAAGAGACTGCTCTTTATACTGTGAAAGTTCATTTTCCAGGGAGCGCAGGCGGTCCATTAACGATTTAAGCTCCGCCTTGTTTTGGAAATTTACCTTGCCAATAGCTCCTAAGTTTTCACCATCACTTGACACAATAGGAATTCGCTGGACTATGGCATCGCGGTTTTTAATCTTTTGGATACAATCGAGTTCAGACTTTCCGCTTTTAGATACAATATGCAACCTGGTATTATCAATAACTTCGGGCACATAACGGCCGAGCGCTTCCTCTTTGGAAATGCCAAGATAATTTTCGTAAGCCTGGTTAAAAAAAACGATATACCCTTCACGATCCACTATTACGAGGGGCTCGGGGATCAAATCTAAAACGCTCTCATAAATATCACAGTTAGGGCAATTCCGGTCCCTTAAATAAATATTTTTTAACCCATCGTCCATATCAGCAAAACTCTCCTAAGCATAACTTGTTCATTTAACTTTTTATTCTACCATTCCCAGGGATCTCCTTTTTAAAAAAATGTATCTGCTCAGCCTTGCTGCATTTTGGACTGTTTCCGGCTCATCGCGGGCAATGGCAGCGCCTTAGCTGCAGGCTTTCGCTTTGGTTTTCCTCGGCATTCGCCATCCATGGCTCAGGCCTCGGCGGACTGCTTCCATGCAGACCGACCAGCTGCAACCTTTGCTTCTTCGGCCATTGCTACCACTTTACCTGCAATGGCTCCAGTCCGGAATGCAGCAAGGCTGAGCAGTAACAAAAAAATAACTCAGAATGATTGTTAATGCTAGAATTATCGAAATAGAAACCCGGACTTTCAAAATCCGGGTAATAAAATATTAATTACCTGAACCAGGATTACCTGCCATAACCCTGTTCCATGATTTATAATTTTCCATCGAACAAACGCCTGATCCCCCGGTAAAACCGGATCATTATAGCCTGTTATGTCACATATAAGTTGCGCAAACGCTTAACCCTCTCTTCGATGGGGGATGGGTGCTGAAAAGCCCGCTTAGCCCTTTCGCTGACAGAGGGTTAACTATAAACATGTGTGAAGCAGCTTCATTAACCTGTAAAGGACGCCTGCGAGCGTAACTTTCCATCTTTTGCAGGGCGCTGGCAAGGCTCTCCTCCGGATCTCTGGCAAAAGTTGCTCCCGAGGCATCTGCCTGGTATTCACGGGTCCTGGAAATAGCCATGCGGATGAATATAGCTACTACAGGCGCTAAAATCATCGCCGCCAGTTTGATCAATAATAGTGCCGGGTGGCCATCCCGCCGGCCGCCGCCGAACATCATTCCGTACATACCGAACCGGGCAATTACCATCAAGGCTCCGGCGATCACAGCTGCTAAAGTACTGACTAAAATATCCCGGTTGCGGATATGGGCCATTTCATGAGCCAGGACTCCTTTCAATTTTCGTTGACTAAGCATATGCACAAGCCCCTGGGTAACCGCAACTACAGAATTGGAAGGATTGCGCCCGGCAGCAAAAGCATTGGGCTGTTCTGTAGGCATAAGGCATATCCGGGGCATGGGAAGGTTGCTATTAGCGGCCAGTTCGCGTACAGCCTCATAAACCTGCGGCGCTTCATTTTCTTTTAATGGCCGGGAACGAGTCATCATAATCGCCATTTTATCGCTATACCAGTATGCAAAATAGTTGAGAACTATTGCCACTAATAAGGCAATGATTATGCCCCCATCATCAAGCAGCAATTCCCCAGCTACCAGTAAAATAATCGTAAGCAAAATCATTAGAAACATAGTTTTTATGTGATTGATCATTTTTATCAACCTCCTGCATATAGAGTTCTCCAGTTTAACATTTGCACAGAATTACTGGAATTAAACCTTGTAATGGTTTAAATTTAAGTAAAAGACAAAGCTACACGTTTAAATAGTCGTTGATTTGGCGGGAGATAATAGCTATAGCGACTGAATCCTTTCAAGTTGCACTGGTTCTTTAGTTTATAATCTATAATAAAGTATTCTTCTGCAAAATGTCAACAAAAATATTTCCAACATATTCCATAAGTGCTTACTCCTCCTCCCCCTTGTTTGAAAAAAAACAATCTGTTATTATTGAAACCAGTTTACTCGGTTAATTTTTTAACTGAAATAACCTGGAGGCGGGAGGCAAGTAAACAGAATATGGATAATGAAAAAAGAAATCAGGATAACGGCCCGGAAAAAAACGATCCGGTTTTAAAAATAACAAGAAATAATATGTATATTGTTATCACAGCAGCAGTGATCGTTTTAGCGGGAGCCGGTATAATTTTTGCACTTGGTGTTTTCGACAGCCCGACAGAGATTGCTGAAGATCCGGAAATTGAAGCACCGGAAGAAGTTGTCGAAGACCCTCAAGCAGAACCTGAAAATGGAACAGTTATAGCCACCATTAACGGAGAAGAAGTAACCAGGGGCGAATTTAACATGGCCCTTCAGCAAGAGATGGCGCAGTATGAAATGCACGGGATAGACATGGAAAGCGATGAAATGAAAGAAACGGAAGATGAAATCAAAGAGCAGGTATTTGAAAACAACTTTATAATCCCCATACTTCTCGAGCAGAAATCCAAGGAAGTGGGCATTGAAATCACTGATCAAGAAGTGGAAGAACGTTACATGGAATACGAAACCCAATTCGGCGGAGATGAAGCTCTTGAAGCCCAGATGGAGCAGATGGGACTGACCAGGGAAGAGCTTGAAGAAGAAATTGCCCTTGAATTAACAGTCACAAGTTTTTTGGATCAATACCTGGATAATTACCTGGAAGAACATCCGGATGAAAGAATCGATGAAGAAAAAGTGGAAATAGACGAAGAAGAGGTTGAAGAATTCTACCGGCAAATTAATGATGCCCATGCTGAGATCAATGCAATGCTGGAGGAAGAAGATCCAGAAATGCCCACTGAACAGGCAGAAATGCAGTTGTCGCAAATAGAACAACAGTACGGGCATATCCTGGAAGCAGAAGATTACGAAGAAGCCAGGCCTATGATTGAAGATGAAATGCGAGATGACCAGTTAACAAAGGATAGGCAGGAAAAAGAACAAAGGATCTTCATGGAGATGATCGAAGATCTTAAGGATGACAGCGATATAGAAATGCTCGAAGATCTATAAATTCCAATGGATAATTCCATATCTTAGTGATTAAGCCAATAAAAAGTACTAAAAATTATCCTATTGCAGTGTATTAAAATCATGCTGCAGTAGGATAATTATTTATGGAAGGCAGCTAAATTGTCATCAAACCCCATTGAAGCAAGTGGTAAAATAAGGTTGTTCAAAACAGTGCCTTGATCACAGCGGTACTGGCTGTATCATTTGCTGCCATTTTTATCAGGTTATCTGAAGCTCCAGCGCTGGTTATCGCTTTTTATCGTCTTCTATTTACCTTATTCATTCTCTTGCCGGGTTTCTTAATCGGCCAGTGGAAGGAACTTCGCTTGATCAGCATCCCTGATTTGTGGAAAATAATTCTAAGTGGTTTTTTCCTAGCCGGCCATTTTTATTTATGGATTGACTCTTTAAACTACAGCCCTGTAGCCGTGGCTGTTATCCTGGTATCTTTACACCCTATTTTTGTTACCGCCGCAGGACGGTTACTGTTAGGCGACTCTGTCCCCCCCCGGTTTGTACCGTCACTAATATTAGTGCTAACCGGAACTGCTGCTATAGCGCTCGAAAGTATTACCGGGGTTATACTTTACTCTTCCACAGAAATAAGGGGGATCTTAATGGCCCTTGGTGGCGCTGTGATGATGTCAGGTTACCTGCTGGTTGGCCGCCACCTGCGCCAACGTTTATCAACTATCATATACGCAGGAGGAACTTATGCTGCTGCATCTATTTTTATGCTTATAATTGCCATACCTGCTCAGGTAGAACTTTTTTACTACCCTGCCAGGGAGTACATTATTTTTGCCGCCCTGGCTGTTGTTCCGACACTTTTCGGCCACACAGTATTTAACTGGGCCTTAAAAAGGGTGCGTGCCTCTTTAATATCCTTGCTTTATCTTGGTGAACCCCTGGGAGCCACCATTTTGGCAATGATATTTTTTAAAGAAGTGCCCTCTTCATTACAGGTTCTTGGCGGGGCTACGATTTTAACCGGTCTCTACCTGGTAATTAAAACAGGACCGGAAAGTCCCGGCCCTGTTGATTGAAATACTTTTGTTCCTGCCTGGTTTAGTTAACTTTCATATAGCTCCAGTTCCGGTTTTTCAGCCAGAATCGCCCCGATTTTTTCTTTAACAATGCACTGATAATGGGGTGTTTTGCGGTGTTCTTCCAAATCTTCCATGCTGTTGTACTTTTCAATGAAAACCACTTCATCCGGATTTTCCGCAGAGACATAGGGATCGTACTTCAAGCAACCCGCTTCTTTCTCCCTTACTTCCCGGGCCATCTCAAAACATAAATCCACAAGTTCATTACCCTTTCCCTGTTTAGCTTTTAGCTTCGCTATTAATGTAACCTTAATTACCTCCTGCTTGCTTAAGTTATATTAGCTCATTCATTAACTAAGTTTATCATATATTATCAGTGTACACGATTTATTAAAAAAAGCTAGACTCATTAATATTTCCAGTTTAATTGCATTTTCTCCTCATGGTGTTTATAATGATACCATCGATAACACGCTCTAATATATAAAAACTACACAATCAGCTATCCCTTTTGAAATAAAAGATGAAAGCTTAAAGTGTGCTATACTTACTTAATCCGGGGGGATAAGTTCCATGGAACGTTATCTTTTGGAAGAAGCATTGAATAATGCCCACAACGGGGTTATTGTAATTGATAAAGAAACCCAGATTACTTATTGCAACGATGCTGCCTGTAAGTTGCTGGGCATATCCCGGGATGATACCATTAATAAAAAAATAAAGGAAGTAGTTCCGAGAACTGAAATGGACCAGGTGGTTAAAGACGGCATGCCCCGCTTAAACAGGCAAGTGGAATTAGAAAACCGGGTAATCATTTCAAACCGGACCCCGCTTAAAAAAAATGGAGAGATAGTGGGAGCAGTAGCTGTTTTTCAGGATATTACCGAACTAAGAGAAGCGATCCAGGAACTAACTATCACTAAAGACCTCCTAGATAAACTGGAAACAAGCCTGGAACATTTATCTGAAGGAATTATTATGGTAGACAAAAACGGTTATATTACCAACATAACCGATAGTTATTGCGACTTTTTAAAAATAGATAAAAACCATGTTATTGGGAAACATGTAACCGAAGTCATTAAAAACACCCGGATGCATAAAGTACTTGAAACCGGAAAAGCTGAAATAGGGGATATCCAAAAAATAAACGGGAAAGATGTCATCGTGATGCGCATCCCGATTAAATCTGACAATAAAATAATTGGCGCAGTCGGCCAGGTGATGTTTCAGGATGTATCAGAACTGGCCAGGCTTGCTTCAAAGCTTAATGTTGTAGAAAAGAAGCTCGAGTATTACCAGCAGGAATATAAAAAATGGCAAAAATCAAAATACAATATTAACCACATCATTGGCAACAGTTCTGAAATAAAGAAACTTAAATCAATGATCAATAAGGTTGCCCAGTACCCTTCCACAGTGTTAATCAGAGGTGAAAGCGGCACGGGTAAAGAACTTATAGCACACGCCATCCATGAAGCCGGCCCCCGCAGCGAAAGCGCTCTTGTGCGGGTTAATTGTGCCGCCATACCAAAAGAACTGCTGGAAGCAGAATTGTTCGGATATGAAGAAGGTTCTTTTACCGGGGCAAAAAAGAAGGGAAAACCGGGAAAGTTTGAATTGGCTGAAGGAGGCACAATTTTTCTCGATGAAATCGGGGACATGCCCCAGGAAATGCAGGTAAAGCTATTAAGAGTGCTCCAGGAAAAGGAAGTGGACAGGGTAGGAGGCACAGAGATCATAAGTATCAATACCAGGGTTATAGCTTCTACCAACCGTGATTTAGAAGCCATGCTCGAACAAGGGTCATTTAGGTACGATCTTTTTTACCGGCTTAATGTAGTTACTTTGAGACTTCCTCCTTTAAGGGAAATGCGCGATGATATTTTAGAAATTTCTTCCTACATTTTAAACCAACTTAACGAAGAACTTGGAACTGAAATTAAATCTATTTCCGGTCAGGTAAAAGAACTGTTCATGAACTACCCCTGGCCCGGCAATGTACGTGAACTGCGAAATGTTTTGGAAAGAGCGGTTAACGTGATGGAAGGTCCGGAAATCGAATTAAAAGATCTACCCCTTTACCTGCAAGAATTCAGTATCAGCCAGGAAGAACATAAAAAAGAGCAAGTCGTTTACTCTTTGTTAACCAAAGAATTGGAAACCGCCGAGAAAAAAGTGATCTCGAAAGCCCTTAAAATATCAGGCAATAACAAGCGCGAAGCAGCAAAACTGTTGAACATACACAGAGCTACTTTATATCGAAAGATACAGAAATATGGAATTCAAGCCTAAAGGTTTTGCAGGCTTTTAATTTAACTAAAACATCCTTACCGTGTAGCGAACATGCAACGTGTCGCTTATATGCTACACGCCCCTCCAGGCTATTAGGTGTACTTAGAAAAAGTTTAACCCTTAATTTTGTTGCATTTGCGCAACAAGGAGGCGTGGCTTACTTTTATGCAAGCATTAGCATAAATCATAATAAGCCCCTCTTCTTATCAAACCACTCTATATTCCTCATAATTACGCCTTAATCATTCCCGAACTTTGTTTATTAAAAGCGCCTTTTAATACCTGGCACAACTTTTGCTATATATAGTCTGTGACTATGCTTAAAAATTATTCAATAGTTGAAAGGGGGTATTGAGTAAGAAACTACTGTAAGAATCTCATTTAACACTAAATTTTTTAAGGGGGAATTAAACCTTGAGTAAGAAAAATTGGCTAGTTTTGTTTGCAGCTGTTGTTTTGGCAGTTTTTTCGGTTTCAATGTTTGTCGGATGTGAAGTTGAAGATGATGAAGTAGCAGAAAATGGTAACGGCAATGATGCAGTATATGAGGAAGAATATCATTTAGAAATAGCCACTACCTGGCCCAGTGGCATTTTGCTGCATGAAATGGCGGAAATGTGGGCCGAATATGCAGAAGAAATGAGCGGCGGCAGGTTGAGCATTGAAGTCCACCCTGCCGGAGCCATTGTTGGGGCAATGGAAGTGCTGGATGCCACCCAGGCCGGTACTATCGACGGTTACCATTCCTGGTCCGGTTACTGGGAAGGCGACCATCCCTCACAAAACTTTTTTGCCTCCATTCCCATGGCTTTTGAAACCCATGCTCACATTCTGTGGATGTATGACCGCGGCTTAGACTATCAGAACCAGGTTTACCAGGAGGAAATGGGCTATAACGTCAAAGCATTCCTTTGCGGAGCAACCCACCCCGAGATTGGCGCACACTCCAACGTGCCGCTGGCGGAACTGGAAGACTGGATTGGTGTTACTCACAGGGTGCCCGGCTGGATGGCCCAAATCCTTGACGACATGGGTGTTGCAGTGGCTGTTATGCCGGGTGGAGACGTTTACCCCGCCCTGGAAACCGGCGAAATTGATTCCGGAGAATTCAGCTCGCCCATCGTAAACCATACCTTAGGATTCCACGAAGTAACCGACTATTTTACCGGCCCCGGAATCCATCAGCCCACCTGCTTGTTTGAACTGGTCTTGAACAAGGATGTCTGGGACGGCCTGCCCCCCGATCTGCAGGCAATCATCGAAACTGCCACCTACAAAGTAACTAATGAAGCATGGACAACCGACGTAGTAGAAGGATATAAGGTGCTGCAGGAATGGCAAGATGTACATGGCAACGAGCCTGTATATGTTAGCGATGAAGCCCAGCTCGAATTCCGTGAACATGCCTGGGAATTTATCGACCAGGAAGTTGCCGGCGATCCCGTTTCTGAAGAAATCTGGAACGATGCAAGACAATTTTTCCTGGAATTCATCGAATACGACGAGTTTATGAACCCGCACCGTGAAATTCCCGAACAGTTTCAGCTTGATGATGAAGAAAGACTGCGTAGAGAATAATCTAGAGTTATAGGACCGGAAGAGCCACCCGGCAGCTGCAAACAAAACGGTGGCCGGGTGGCTCTTTCCTGTTTATTAACTATCATGAGGAAGAGGTGATTCGATGAGCTCTCTTCATAACACAATCAGGGTTATAGAAAAAATAAACGCCTGGGCTATACATCTCGTAAAATGGCTGGTTCCGGTTTTAATATTAACCCTGGTTTATGAAGTAATTATGAGATACGGTATGGGCAGACCTACGCTGTGGAGTTATGATGTTACTTATATGCTTTGTAGCATTTTCCTGGCTATAGGAATGGCTTACACCTTAAAGGAAGGTGGCCATGTCAACATTGATATTATATTAGAAAAATTAAGCATTAAGCAGAGAGCTATTTTGCAAGCAGTATTTTACGTAATCCTGTTTTTCCCCCTGTGGGGGTTAATTACTTATTTCTTTGCCTTCTATGTGGTTGACTCCTGGATTAGCCTGTCAGTTGCAAGGGTTGGTACCTGGAGACCCCCTATCTATCCTTTTAACACCTGGATCTGGATAGGCTCATTACTACTTTTTCTCCAGGGTATTGCTGAATTGCTTAAGTATATCTACATGGCTAAAACGGGAAGAGATGATTATATAGACCCCAGTGAAGAAGAAAAAATCCAGGAAGAGATCGCAGAAAAAGAAAAAATACTGGAAGATGTGACTGCCGATGCTTGAAATTTTTAGAAACAGATACAGGCAAGTCCGATACAAGGAGGTTAAGCATATATGCCCGTTGAAACAGTGATTTTATTAATGCTGGTGACCCTGATCTTTTTTATCGTTTTAGGGCACCCGATCGGTTTCGTCCTGGGCGGAGTAGCCACAATTTTTGGATTGGCTTTCCTGGGCACTTCAGCCATCGACATATTCTTTTTAAGGTTAATCGGCGTATACCAGGATTATATCCTTATCGCAATACCCCTCTTTGTTTTCATGGGGATCATAATCGAACAATCCGGTATATCTCACCGTCTTTATGAAGCCCTAAGAGTAATCATGGGCCGTATGGGCGGAGGTTTGGCGATTACCGCTGTTTTAACCAGCACGGTTTTTGCCGCAGCAACCGGAGTGGTTGGGGCAGCAATTGTGACCATGGGCATTCTAGCCCTGCCTTCCATGGTTAAATATAAGTATGATTACGGTATCGCAACAGGTTCTATCTGTGCCGGTGGGACCCTCGGTATATTAATCCCGCCCAGTATTCTAATCCTGGTCTATGGCCCTACCGCAGGTTTATCGGTAGGCGCTTTGTTTTCAGCTGCTATTGTTCCAGGTTTAATACTCTCAGCTATCTACATGATTTACATCGGGATAAGATGCAAACTGCGTCCTGCTGACGGGCCTGGACTGGATCCAGAGGAAGTCAGCCAGTACACATTTTCCAACAAGGTAACTTTATTCCTGACTTCTGTTTTACCGGTAGTTGCACTAATCGTCGCAGTTCTAGGTTCAATTATCACCGGGATGGCTCACCCAACAGAAGCAGCAGCCGTCGGCGCTTTATTTGCGGTTATCCTGGCTGCTTTTTACAAACGATTTAACCTGCATAACTTAAAAGAAGCTGCTTTCCGAACTGTTAAGACCAGCTGTATGATTTACATGGTCCTGATCGGTGCCGGCTTTTTCACCGGAGTATTCATGCGCTTAGGCGGAGGCCGGGTAGTAACAGAACTGGTTACCGGCTTGCCTTTTCCCGATTGGGGTATCCTTTTGGTGATGTGGGTCGTAATTTTTATAATGGGTATGTTTATCGACTGGATTGGAGTAGTCATGATCGCAGTTCCCTTGTTTACCCCAATTGCCGCCGAACTGGGTTTTCCACCAATTTGGTTCGCCATGATGAATATCGTGCTGATGCAGACTTCTTTCATGACTCCGCCATTTGCTTACGCTATATTCTACGTTAAAGGCATCGCACCACCGGAAATCAAGACCTGGGACATTTACCGTGGCATTGTGCCTTTTGTTTTCATCGTGCTTTTTGTCCTGCTATTGCTTGGTATTTTCCCGGAAATTCTCATGTTCCTGCCCAGGGCGTTTGGACTGATCTATTAAAAGTATAAAAATGCAGTTAATTCGATACGTATGAAGGAGGAATAAATAATGAGCACAACACTAATTACCGGGGGCTCGGGATTCCTGGGCAATTACCTGGCCAAAGACTTAGTCAATCAAGGCGAAAAAGTAGTAATGATGTACTCTTCCAACCCCAATTTGCTGCCGTACGTAGAAGAGATTGAAGACAAGGTAGAAAAGGTCAGGGGAGATTTAAGCAGCTGGACCGATATTTTTGACATAATTAAGAAATACAATGTCTCCAAAGTTTACCATTCCGGTGCATTTCTCTCTCATAAAGCAGAAGGAGATCCGGTCAAGGCTTTCCAGGTTAACCTGCTTGGCACCTGGTACATCCTGGAAGCAGCCCGGCTGTTTGATATAAAACAGGTTATTTTTGTCAGCACAATTGCATCTTTCGGCGATCATATCACTGATCCTGTAAGCAACTTCGCCCCTCAACTGCCTCACACCATGTACGGGGTAACCAAGGTTTCTTCTGAAAGGCTCGGGGAATATTACAGGCGTAAGTTTAATATTGATTTTCGCGGCGTAAGGTTCCCCTCGGTAATCGGCCCGGGCAGAGGCCCGGGAGGAGTATCTGCCTACTCAACCCTAATTGTCGAAAAACCGGCCCTGGGTGAAGAATATAACGCTTTTGTAGAACCCAGGAACTGCATGCCTTTATTATATATTGACGACGCCATCAAAGCGCTGACCATGATTTCTGAAGCGCCGGAAGAAATGCTAAACTGCCGGATGTATAACATCCAAGGATTTTCTCCTACTGCAGGAGAAATGGTAGAAGAAATTAAGAAAAACCTGCCCGATGCCAAAATCAATTTTAAACCGGAAGAAGCAATGGTAAAAATTGTAGACAGCTGGCCCAACGAGCTCGATGATTCTGAAGCTAAAAAAGATTGGGGCTGGAAAGCCGATTTTGAAATGGAAGAAGCAATCAAAGACTTTATCACCAAGGTGAGGGAATTTAACAAGGTAAATGCATAAATATATTTTGGAGGTGTAAAAGCAACATGGCCAACAAAAACGTTGACTTCCATGTAACCGGCGATCAGAACGTAACCTATAAAAAAGCCGGTAAACGACGCTTGTTTACCAACCCTGATGCTGATGAAGCAAGAGAATTTTTTCACGCAAAATCCAGGCGTATGGTAGACAAAACCACGACGGTCAAGGAAGCAGTATCAAGGTACATTCAAAACGGGGACTACTTTGCGGCGGGAGGTTTCGGCAGTAACCGGATCCCGGCAGCCGTCCTCCACGAAATGGTCAAGCAAAAGAAGAAAAACCTTGGATTTGCAGGGCACACTTCGACACACGACATGCAGATTCTAATTGCCGGAAACTGCCTGGATCGCTGTGATGCAGCCTATATCGTAGGATTAGAAGCCCGCGGCCTTTCAAAAATTTCTCGTAAGGCCTTTGAAACCGGGGCAATTGAAGCAACAGAATGGAGCAACGCCACCCTGGCCTGGAGATATAAAGCTGCAGCCATGGGCTTATCATTTTTACCGGCCCGCTCAACCCTGGGGACAGATACCCTAAAATACAGCGCAGCTGTCGAAATGCCCTGTCCTTATACCGGGAAAAAATATGCAGCTGTACCGGCATTATACCCCGACGTAGCAGCAATCCACGTTCATCGCAGCGATATTTATGGAAACTGTCAAATCCAGGGAATAGCAGTTTCCGACCTTGACCTGGCCAGGGCAGCCAAGAGGTTAATTATTACAACGGAACAAATAATTCATAACGAAGATATTCGCCGAGCACCTCACAGCACGGTAATTCCATATTACCTTGTCGATGCAGTGATAGAGGTTCCTTACGGAGCCTACCCGTCTAATATGGCTTATGAATATTTTACCGATGAAGATCACTTGATGGAATGGCTTAAAGCGGAAAAAGACGAAGAAGAACTCAAGAAATTCCTTGATAAAAACATTTATAACTGTGAAAACCACTGGGATTACCTGGAAGCAAATGGAGGATTGGAGCGCATGAACCAGCTGCGCACCCAGGAAAACCTTACTGACCGCAGGTAACTATCCCAAATTTATAGGGTAAAGGAGTGCAATTACATGAACAGCTATAACGGTATGGAGTTAATGATTTGCCTGGCTTCAAGATACTTAGGTGATGACGGCACTGTAGTTGTGGGCACCGGAGCACCCTGTGCCGCAGCTATGCTGGCACAAAAAACCAGGGCGCCCAAACTGATGATCATGTTTGAGGCCGGCGGTGTAGGCCCTCTGCTACCTTCAATGCCTATATCAGTCGGCGATTCAAGAACCTATTACAAAGGACTGGTTTCAACCAGTATGCCGGAAATTATGGAAACCTGTCAGCGGGGTATGGTCGACTATACCTTCCTGGGTGGAGCACAAATAGATATGTACGGCAACATTAACTCCACCCATATTGGTGACTACGAAACTCCCAAAGTGCGGTTCCCGGGAAGCGGGGGAGCTAACGATCTAGCTTCACTTTGCTGGCGGACCATGATGATTACTCCCCAGGATAAAAACCGCTTTACCAACGATATAAACTTTATCACCTCACCTGGATATTTAACCGGTAAAGGCGCCCGGGAAGCAGCCGGACTTCCTCCCGGATGCGGCCCTTACAAAATTATTACTGACTTAGCAGTTTTAGGTTTTGACGAAGAAACTTGCCGGATGCAGGTGGAGTTAATCCATCTGGGAGTAACTCGCGAACAAATTATTGAAAATACCGGTTTTGAACTTTTGTGGGCTGACGAAGTGTTAGAAAGTGCCCCACCATCCGAGGTGGAACTGGAAATACTTAGGAACGAGGTAGACCCCAGGCGTTATATAATTGGCCGTGGATAAGCATTCTTAAAGGTGTGAGTAAAGATGGAGGGCCACAAAGAAATCAGAGATGAAAAACAAGAGGTGGTCGAAAGCTTTAAGCTGTGTGCCCCTTTATTTAAAAAGCTGTTAACCGATGATATAAGCATAGCCATCGTGGAAAGAGATACGCGTAAAACCTTGTTTTATCAGCCGGGAGATACTATCGACCACGGCATCAGGGAAGGCGATCTCTGTCCCGAAAAATCGGTAGTGATTGAAACAGCACAAACAGTGGGAAAATAAGCAAAAAAGCAGGTAGTGAAACTTTTGGTTTCCCGTACTTTAGCCAGGGTTTACCTATATATGATAGCAATGGAAATGTAATTGCCGGAATAGCGTTAAGCAAATCTCTTGAAAAATATCAAAAACTAATGGATGCAGTGGATGAATTAAAAAAAGCAGTTGATATTGTAGGAGAAAGTTCTCACAACTTAGCCGCAAATTCTGAAGAACTACTGACAATATCGGAAGAACTAAGTTCAGCATCAGAAAAAACAATATCTAAAGCCAGCGAAACAGGTGATGTCTTAAAAATGATCGAGAAAGTTACGGGACAAATCAAACTCCTCGGCCTCAACGCATCAATCGAGGCAGCCAGACTGGGTGAACAAGGCAGAGGTTTTAACGTCGTAGCCAACGAAATCCAAAAACTGGCCCAAAACAGCGTAGATTCATTAAAGCAAATCGACGAAATACTGGGCGAACTACCGGAAACAACAAAGGTAATGAACCAAAACATCGAGAACATTAGAGAAGTAGGCAGTAAACACGCAGAAGACGCAACCGATGTGGATGCAATGATCCAGAAGCTGACAAATATGTCCGAGGTACTTACTTCTCTAGCCGAGGAATTGTAATTCATAAAAAGCCGGTGCATGGATGTTTTATATCCTGCGCCGGCTTTTATGATCCTAACTTTTTAACTACTTCTTCTTTTTATTATTATCCTGTGATCATAATTCTAATCCAGGGCTTCGCTCATGATTTCCTTAACTTCTTCCAAACATAACACTTTCGGGTTGTTGCCCATCAGCCTGTTTACATTCATCGCCGCTTCCGCTAAATCGGGCACATCTTCTTTTTTCACTCCGAACTGGCTGAGTTTTTGAGGGATGCCGATATCTTGAGAAAGCTCGAACACAGCTTTACAGGAAAGCTGGGCCTGTTCACGCAGGGTTTTTCCTTCAGTATTTTCTCCCATTAACTTAGCTATCTGGGCAAACTTTTCCAGGTCGCCAACCAGGTTACATTTCATCACATATGGAAGCAGCAGCGCATTGGTAACTCCGTGGGTCATGCCAAATTTCCCGCCCAGCGGATAAGCAATCGCATGCACAGCGCCCACCCCGGCATTGGCCAGGGAAATCCCCGCAAAAACACTGCCCAGGGCCATATTTTCTCTTGCCCTGTGACCGCTGCCATATGCCACTGCTTTTCTAAGGTTGGCGCTGATCAATTCAACCGCTTTCAGAGCGTAAATATCTGTTTGCGGCGAAGCTTTGGGTGCGGTAAACGATTCAATGGCATGGGTTAAAGC
>PWEB01000239.1 GCA_003553305.1 Syntrophomonadaceae bacterium | reverse complement strand
TTCATGGTCCCGAGTTGAGTGCCCTCTGCATCAATGACCAGAACTTCCTTGGCTTTAATTTGTTCATTCACGAACAAATTTTTACTAATCTTATTTCACCTCCTGAAAAAATTAAAGAGCAGGGGTATACCGCTGCTCTTTATATCCTTAACCTTTATGGATAAACCCTGGTAACAGTAATAGTCTCAGGGTGAGAAGCGGTAACTTCTGCTTAAAACTTAATTTAACAATGCTAATCATAACAAAATATTAATGCCAGGTCAAATGCTTTTTTCGCTAATCTCGATTTTTAACTTATCTATAAAAATGGAAAGATCTTCTGCGCCGAGATCGCCATCACTGCGATGACGGACCGCTACCTGTCCACTTTCCACTTCCTGGTCCCCAACAATCAGCATATAAGGTATTTTTTTAATTTGCGCCTCCCGGATTTTATAACCAACCTTTTCATTGCGATCATCTAAGGTTACCCGCAAAGCTTCCTCATTTAGTTGATCGTATATTTTTTTAGCATATTCATGACTGCGATCGGTTACCGGGATCACACTAACCTGCACCGGGGCCAGCCAGGATGGGAAAGCGCCACCATAATGCTCAATCAAAAGACCGATCAGGCGTTCCATTGCCCCATAAATCACCCGGTGAATGACTACGGGACGATGCTTGTCTCCATCTTCACCGATGTAGGTTAAATCAAATTTCTCCGGCATCTGGAAATCAAGCTGGATAGTTCCGCACTGCCAGCTGCGGCCCAGACAGTCTTCCAGGTGAAAATCAATTTTCGGCCCATAGAATGCGCCATCGCCTTCGTTAATCTTGTAATCTATATTCTTGGACAGTAGAACATTATCCAGTATTCCGGTCGCTTTATCCCACATTTCTACAGTGCCCATCGCCTTTTCCGGCCTGGTGCTCAATTCAACACGGTAATCGAAACCAAAGACCGTGTAGAATTTATCCATCAACTCGATAATACCGGCAACTTCATCTTCAACCTGGTCGGGAAGCATAAAGATATGGGCATCATCCTGAGTAAAATTACGCACCCGCATTAAACCATGCAGAGTTCCTGAAAGTTCATGGCGATGCACAATCCCCATTTCAGCAATGCGGCGCGGAAAATCACGATAACTATGCATCTTAGTGCGGTAGACAAGCATTGCACCGGGGCAGTTCATTGGTTTTACCGCATAATCCTGCTCATCGATATTTGTAAAATACATGTTCTCGCGAAAATGATCCCAGTGCCCGGATTGTTCCCACAGTGAACGATTCAGGATCAGAGGAGTCTTAATCTCCTCATATCCGGCTTTACGATGTTCCTGGCGCCAAAAATCAGTCAGCTCCTGCCACACAATTGCCCCGTTATTGTGGAAAAAGGGGAACCCGGGCGCTTCCTCATGCAGGCTGAATAATTCAAGCTCACGACCAAGTTTGCGATGGTCCCTTTTTTTAGCCTCTTCAAGTAAGTTTAAGTATTCCTGCAGGCGTTCTTTAGTTGGAAAAGCAGTCCCGTAGATCCGCTGCAGCATAGGATTTTTTTCATCGCCTCGCCAATATGCTCCGGCCAGGCTGGTCAGTTTAAAAGCCTTGACAATTCCGGTGTGCGGCAAGTGCGGGCCAGTACATAGATCTATAAAATCGTCCTGTTCGTAAGCGCTGATCACTTCATCTTCCGGTAAATCCGCAATTAACTCTAATTTGTAGGTCTCTCCTTTTTCCCGAAAGATCTTTTCCGCTTCCTGTATAGGCATTTCCCTGCGCCTGATCGGAAGCTTATCCTTGACAATTTTTTTCATTTCTTTTTCAATTGCTTTCAAATCATCTGAGGAAATAGGCTCCTTAAAATCAATATCATAATAAAACCCATTTTCGATGGCCGGTCCAATGCCAAGTTTTGCTTCTGGATAAAGCCTTTTTACAGCATGGGCCAACACGTGACTGGCGGTGTGCCTGTATATATGCGCTCCCTGCGGATCTTCAAAATCAACAAATGAAATTTCGCTGTTTTCCGGCAAAGGTACATTTAAGTCACATTCCTGACCATCAACAAGCACAGCCAGCAGCTGCTTATTCTCTGCTGTCTTTTCCCGGTAAAGATCCATACAGGTCGTTCCGTCGGGATAAACAGCTTCTTGTCCGTCTTCTAATTTGACTTTTATTTGCAAGCGCTTGACGCCTCCTTTATCTAAACTAAGATCAATTACTGCTTTAATTTTAATCATAAAACTTGCAGGCTACCCTGTCAAGCCAAAAGACGCTATTTGACCCAGCTGTGAAGGCCTGGTCAGGTCTAACTTTTCAGATTGATAGCCAGGGGAAGCAACTCTATCCCTGCCGGGTTGTTCGCCATCAAGGTTCAACAAAGCGTTCCCAGTAGATGATACAGTTATGTTTCTACCACGCAGGCTGGTAATACAAGGATGGCCAAGATGAGTGCCTCTGTAAACCCGGGGCAAATTTAGGAGCAAGTCCTTTTTGGTCAGGCTGTGTAAAATAACAATATCAAAAAGGCCATCATCCATTTCGACATGCGGGGCAATTTTCATACCGCCTCCAAAATAACGACCATTTCCTATAACAACTACTGTTACCGGTTCACGGCACACCAATTCTCCATCCACTGTAATAGTCATATTTTGATTGCGGTAGAATAAAAGGCTAATCACAGTGCCCCACAAAAATGAGATAAATCCTCCTAAGGCCTTGCTGGTTCGGTTTACCCGATTCACCGTGTCGCCATCTAATCCTAAACCGGCGATATTTATAAAGTAGCGTGTTATCTGGGCACCCTGGTTATCTAGATAGGTTACTTTGCCTAAATCTACCGGACGAACAGGGCTCCTTATTATATGCTTTACTGCTTCAGTATTAATCTTAGGGACACCTGCTGTACGCACAAGATCACTACCGGTACCGGTGGGAATAAATGCAACTGCGGAATTCTTTTGAACTGCTTTCCCGTGATCAAAAAAGCCGTTAATTACCTCATTACCGGTACCATCACCGCCAACGGATATGATCAATTCATAGCCTTCTTGCAAGTAACGACGGGTTAAATCTGTCGCATCCCCCGCTTTCTCAGTAAATTTATACACGAAGCTAAGTCCTTCTGCTTTAAGGGCCTCAGCAATTTCCGGCCATCTTTTGACGGATTTTCCATTACCTGAAGCGGGATTGACCACTACTGCAGCTTTAGCTGGCTGCAATTATTGCACCTCTCTTCTGATCCCCGGTTGGTAAATAGTTCCTGCAAGTTTGAAAAATAATCTGTATAGAGTATGCATGATAAAGATTTACTGCATAATTATAACATAATATAATCAGAGCTTTAGAAAAATTAATGATTAGATTAAAGCCTTTTAAGAGGCAGTAATAAACAAATTTGAAAGATGCATATTCAAGCGAATTTAAATGAATAGATGGTGGAGAAAGTTAAACTGATAAAAACCGGTCACTTACTCAGCGATCAATTCATCTACATGCTTCTTGATAAGGCTCCGGGTTTTTCTAAACCTCACCATTATTTCCTGATCTGCTCCTTCACTAAACGAAGGGTCTTCCAGGGGCCAGTGCCTCTTTTCGACACCCGGCGGAACAATCGGGCAGTTGTCGCGGGCATCGCCACAGAGGGTAATCAACAGGTCGGCCCAATCCAGCATTTGCCGCTCAAGCCGGTCAGAAGACTGGGCGCTGATATCAATCCCAATTTCTTTCATGACTGCAATCGAATTGGGGTTAATTCCGGCCGGAGCGGTGCCGGCGCTTTTAACATCGTACCTGTCGCCGCCAAGGGCCCTCAGGAATCCTTCCGCCATCTGACTACGGACCGAGTTACCCGTACACAGGAACAGCACTTTTTTCTTTTCTTCTTTATAACTCATTACCATCCCTCCATAATTAAACCTGGTTTTTTTGCAC
Organism: Syntrophomonadaceae bacterium; assembly: GCA_003553305.1. Classification (GTDB taxonomy): domain Bacteria; phylum Bacillota; class Dethiobacteria; order DTU022; family DTU022; genus B1SED10-74M. Next base: position 770 of record PWEB01000239.1, on the reverse strand, counting down.
AAGCCGTTTGACTTTTATGCTTTACAATTTATTATATTCTATCCGTCATAACAGATTATTGCAATCAATGCTAAATAAATATTAATCTTAAATGGGTATCAACGTGAGCGGTCATCCTTAATGCTAAATGGAAGCAGCAGATTCAATCCCTGTCCCAACTTGACAGCGTTAGTTATATATTCGCAATCCTTGCTAAGCGCTATTTAGAAATGATGCAAGAAGGCATGTTGAAGTAATTCTTCTTAAACAATTCGGTCTATTGTCAGGAAGGATATTTTATGTTACTATATGATTAGTTTTGCATATAGTAAGATATATTTTAACCATAAAAAAAAAGAGGTAAATCGGATGACTGAAACAAGATACCAGTACCAGGCTGATATGCTAAAAGCCCTGGCCCATCCTACCAGGCTGCAGATCCTCGATCTATTGAAAGGCGGCGAAGAATGCGTTTGCAAAATCGTCCCTGAACTAAAGATGGAGCAATCTAATGTTTCCCGGCACCTTAATATCCTGAAAAAAGAGGGCCTGGTGTCATCCCGGAAAGAAGGGCTGAAAGTTTTCTACCGGGTTACCGATCCCAAAGTATTTCAGCTTCTTGATGTCAGCTCCGAACTGCTGAAAAATTACTGGGAGCGAAGGCAAAAAATGCTGGTTTAAAAGCTTCTACACATTGTTACGACAATATCAGGGTAATATTTTTACGGACAACCCTATTTAAACATCAGCATCATACGACCGTATTATATATAGTCAGCGAAATATTTTTT
>PWEB01000210.1 GCA_003553305.1 Syntrophomonadaceae bacterium | reverse complement strand
TTCGTCCCTGCTGGTTCTTAATCCTGCCTTTGATTACTGTTTTAATGGGAGTTACAATCAGAAACTATTGTTGACACTGATGGGGGGGTTTGTTATGATGATTGAAATCAACAGCAATTTAAAATACGGGAGGAGAATAATTTGCAGGCTGATAGATTCGCATGGGAAGGACTTACGTTTGATGATGTTTTATTAGTTCCCGCTCATTCAAGTGTTTTGCCCCGTGATGTTGATATAACCACCCAGCTTACCCGGAACATTAAATTGAATCTCCCGCTGCTTTCTGCAGGGATGGATACAGTGACCGAAGCAAGGATGGCTATTGGTCTTGCCCGGGAAGGCGGTATCGGAGTAATTCACCGTAATATGACTATTGAAAAACAGGCTGAAGAGGTAGATAAAGTAAAACGCTCTGAACACGGGGTGATCACCAATCCTTTCCAGCTTGCTCCTGATAATGTTCTAAATGATGCTGCCGCATTAATGGAAAGGTATCGTATTTCAGGAGTACCGGTTACAGTAGGCAATAAGCTGGTTGGAATTATCACAAACCGTGATCTGCGTTTTGAGGAAGACTATACTCGTAAGATTGGCGAAGTAATGACTCACAAGGATCTAGTTACCGCCTCTGAAGGCACTACACTTCAGGAAGCCCAGGAGACATTACGTCGTCATAAGATTGAAAAGCTGCCTATAGTTGATGAGCAGTTTAACTTAAAAGGTTTAATTACCATTAAAGATATCGAAAAAACAATACAATATCCCCGTGCTTCAAAAGATGGCAACGGACGATTGCTTGCCGCAGCGTCGGTTGGCGTGGACCGGGAGGCGATTACCCGGGCTGAAGCACTGCATAATGCCGGTGTTGATTTGATCGTTGTAGATTCGGCACATGGGCACTCCCAACCGGTACTTAATACAGTCAAAGAGCTTAAGAGCCTTTATCCTAACCTGGAGGTAATGGGAGGTAATGTCGCTACAGCGGAAGGGGCCCTCGATTTGATTAATGCCGGCTCGGATGCTGTAAAAATCGGAGTCGGACCGGGTTCGATTTGCACAACCAGGGTTATTGCCGGAATTGGTGTGCCTCAGATAACGGCTATTTATGAAGCTTCTAAGGCGAGCCGGCAATACGATGTACCCATTATAGCTGATGGTGGAATCAAGTTTTCAGGAGACATTACAAAAGCGTTGGCTGCAGGCGCTTCTGCTGTTATGATCGGCAGCCTTTTAGCAGGCACAGAGGAAAGCCCCGGCGACTTTGAAATATTCCAGGGCCGCAGTTACAAAGTATATCGCGGAATGGGTTCTTTAGGTGCAATGAAAGAAGGTTCAAAAGACCGTTATTTCCAAGAATATGAGCAAAAATTGGTTCCTGAAGGGATTGAAGGTCGGGTTCCTTTCAGGGGCACTATTGGTGATATGGCTTTCCAGATGGCTGGCGGCTTGCGGGCAGGAATGGGTTATTGCGGGGTCACTACTATAGAAGAGCTTCAGCAGAACACACGCTTTATCCGTATTTCCGGAGCTTCCCTTAAGGAAAGCCATCCGCATGGTGTACAGATTACCAAAGAGGCGCCTAACTACAGTTTCTAATTAGGTTTGCTAAACCTGTTTGGATACCGCAGGGTGGCATTGCCTGCGGTATTTTGACTTTTTGGGTACTGATCTGTTAAGTTAACAAGTGTAAAGTTTTTATGACAGAACTATAAGGGGTGTTCGATACGCAAGGGCTGCTTATTTCTTTGGAAGGTATTGACGGTTGCGGTAAGACTACTCAAGCCGGCATGCTTCAGAGCAAGCTGGAACAGCAAGGTATACCCTTTATTTCTGTTCGGGAACCCGGTGGCACAGCTGTTGGTGAAGATATTAGAAATCTACTTTTACAAAGCAGCTACTCTATGACAATAAATGCTGAGCTTTTGCTTTATATGGCAGCGCGTGCTGAATTGGCTGAACAGTTTATCCTTCCTGCTCTATTAGATGGGAAAAATGTATTGTGTGATCGGTTTACCGATTCTACACTGGCCTACCAGGGCTATGGGCACGGGGCTGATTTGCAATGGATCCGCCAGCTCAACCATCAGGCTAGCAGAGGACGTCAACCTGATCTGACTATCTTGTTTGACCTGTCGGTTAAAGAGGCTGTGCAGAGGCGTGGGACAAAGGTTGATCGGATGGAAAGCAATGATTTTTACTACCATCAGCGAGTGCGGAAAGGTTATTTGGAATTAGCTTGTAGTGAGCCGTACAGATTTTTTGTAATTGACGGATCATTATCGGTAGAAAAGCAAGGCCTGATTGTCTGGCAGTTTGTCCGAAATTATATAGACAACCGTTCTGAAACGGGGACTGGCGATGAGTTTTAATAAATTAGTTGGACAGCAGGAACTGCGTCATTCTTTGACCAGTATGCTGCTTAATGATAGGCTAAGCCATGCTACATTATTTACCGGTCCTTCAGGAATAGGAAAAAAAAGCTGGGGATTAGCATTGGTCCAGGCTATACTTTGTCCTTTTCGCAGTAAAGCAGGAGCCTGCATGAAGTGTGATTCCTGTCGGCAGTTTTTAAGCGGTAATCATCCTGATTATTTTTTTCTCCAGCCGGACGGGCGTAATATTAAAATTGAACAAATCCGAGTCCTGAGAAAGAGTTTTTACCTGCTGGGCGGTAGAAAAGTATGTTTGATAGATCGTGCTGAAATGATGACTGCTGAGGCTTGCTCATCTTTACTTAAAATCCTGGAAGAACCGCCGGCCGGTCTTTATTTCATCTTGTTGGCTGAGCAGCCGCGGTTGCTTTTTGATACAATTTTGTCGCGCTGCCAGCGTTATAAACTGCAGTTGCTAAGCTGTGAACAAGTCCAGAATTTGTTGATCAAAGAAAAAGGTATGGCTGTGGCAAAAGCGGATTTTTTGGCTAAAATCAGCGGTGGAGTAGCCGGATCTGCTTTTGACCTGGCAGATGATGAAGAATTTGAAAAACGCTTTAAAGAAGCGAGAAATCTTGCGAGCAGAATTGTTTCGGGACGCGAATCTGCTTATAGTTTGTTGTCGACAGCTGCTTCACTGGCCGACAAAGAGGATCTGGTCCCTTTTCTTGAATTGCTCTGCCTGTTTTATCGAGACTGCCTGGTTAACAATTTATGCCAGGACGATAAACTACTGATTAATCCCGGTCAGCTTATGGATCAGCAGGGATTAATACCTGCTTCAAGGATGGAAGAAATAATTTTGCTAATCAATGCCGCAATTTATGAATTAACGAAAACTAATGCTAATCGGCGTTTGTCATTGGAAAAGATGCTCATATTGATGCAAAGGAGGTTGATGCCATGCCCAGGATAGTCGGTGTTCGATTTAAAAAAGTCGGTAAGACTTATTATTTTGAACCTGGTTCAGATAAAGTACAGCTCGGGGAACAGGTGATCGTAGAAACTGCCCGGGGCAAAGAAATAGGGGAAATTGTTATAGCTGAACGAGAGGTGCCGGATGAAGAATTAATATACCCCCTGAAAAAAGTAGCGCGTAAAGCCACTGATAATGACTGCTGCCGGGTTGAGGAAAATCAAGAAAAAGAAGCTGTGGCTTTTAAACGCTGCCAGGAAAAAATCAAAGAACATAAGCTTGATATGAAATTGGTTCGGGTTGAGTACACTTTTGACCGTAATAAAATAATATTTTATTTTACTTCAGACGAAAGAGTCGATTTTAGAGAGCTGGTTAAAGATCTGGCTTCAGTTTTTAAAACACGTATTGAATTGCGTCAGATCGGAGTGCGTGATGAAGCAAAGCTTAAGGGTGGCATTGGTCCTTGTGGCCGAGCGTTTTGTTGCACCACTTTTCTGGATGAATTCGAACCAGTTTCGATTCGCATGGCCAAGGGGCAGAATCTTTCACTCAATCCGACCAAAATATCAGGAGTGTGCGGAAGGTTGATGTGTTGCCTGCGCTATGAAGCCAGTTCGTATGAAGAAGCTCGTCTCCAAATGCCCAGTCTGGGTGAAAAAGTATTAACCCCTGACGGTGAGGGATTTGTGAAGGAGGTTAATAGCAAAAATAAGACAATTATGGTTAAGCTGTCTGAAGCAGATTATGTCAGAAGTTTCCCTCTGGAAGAGATTGATACGCAACAATAAAGAGGCCACGGTTGAACCGTGACCTCTTTATAAATCTTCTTTACTCATTATTCACTGGCCAGTTTGTCGACGCATTCCTGGCACACGATGCGGCTGCCAAAATGTTTTACATCGTCTGCGTTTCCACAGAATAGGCAGGCAGGTTCGTATTTTTTAAGGATTATTTTTTCATTGTCAACGTAAATTTCTAAGGCGTCTTTGACTTTGATGCCCAAGGTTCGTCTTAATTCTATAGGGATGACTACTCTTCCCAGTTCATCTACTTTTCTAACTATACCTGTTGATTTCAAGAGTGTTTCCTCCTTTTCTTCTTAATGAGGCTCTTTTGGTCCAAACAGTATACCAGTAATTGACATGGTAAGTCAATAGTTATTTTCCCTAAATGTTAAAGTTTACAAGAATCTTACAAGAAAAACAAATTTAGAAACCTGTTCCTTAATGATGTTTTCTGTTATGTTCATCTTGACAGTAATAGGTGCTCTGATATAATTACGTCATCATCCCCTAAGCTATTGAGGAGGCCTGACATTGGCAGATAAAAAATCTTTTTACATTACCACTCCAATTTATTATCCTAGTAACAGGTTGCATGTTGGAAATTCTTATACTACCGTAGCTGCTGATGCTATGGCCCGTTTTAAACGATTGA
>PWEB01000117.1 GCA_003553305.1 Syntrophomonadaceae bacterium | reverse complement strand
GGTGCCTGCATAATTTTGCCTGGCACTCACAATGGGGATGCGCATTTCTTTCATGTGTTTGAAAGTATGTTCATCAGAGATATAATTGCCACCACTGCCAACCCCAGTAATTGTGTCAACAGCAAGCGTATCATCATTAACCGAGAAGCGTTTGCCATAAGATTTAGCCATACCAAGCATTTCATCGTCGATAACGAACTTTTCATAAGACATAGTCATATAGTTTTCTTGTAACCCGGCAGAATGCAGCATAAAGTTTATTCCGCTCAGGACACAAGTATTTAAGACCATCATCGATTCTAACCCGCTCTGAGCATCCGGGATAAGAGCATCGGTCAATGACCCTCCACCCCGGGAGGGTATGCCGTAGAAACGGGCTAACTGAGCAATTACAGAAAACATTTTTACAGATTCCGGGCTGCCAATAGCAAGGTTACCGGTTCGTAAGTCCACAATACTTGAAGCTGAACCGAAAACTACCGGAGTACCGGGATTAACCAGCTGAGCCAAAACAATACCGGATAATACCTCAGCACACTGCTGAACAAGAGATCCGGCTAGTGTAACTGCGGAGGTTGTTCCGGTCATCGCCAGGGCAGATATAAGCACCGGCTGATTATTACGGGCATATACCATCAGGGCATCCAGCATTCGTGGATCAAACTGCAGCGGACTGTTAGTATTAATCAAGGAAATCAGAGCGGGATTCTCTCTGACTCTATCAACTCCACCAAAAATTATTCCGGCCATTTCCAAAGATTCCTGGGCTTTTTTAGCACCCATAGCACTTCCCATCAGGCATTTATCGGTATGCTTAACAGCTGCCTGAAGCATCTTAGCATGTCTCAGATGATCATCAATATCATTCGGTTCTACTACTACACCGCCTACAACATCAATGTTTTCGCTGTTCCCGCAAAGCCTGGTAAAAGCTATATAGTCTTTATAATTTGCATTTCTTCTTTCAGCCTGGACATAGTCCATTACGTAAGGAGCACCATAGCCGGGCGCGTGAACTGTATTATCACCACCGACAACTACACTATTCTCCGGATTTCGGGCATGGAGCGTGAACTCAGCAGGCGCTTTGGCCACTTGTTCCATAACCAGTTCGGGTGGAAAAAATACTTTTTCACCTTCAACCTTAGCTCCGCCTTTTATTAAAACATCTCTTGCTTCCTTAGAGTGAAATTCCACACCATTCTTTTCTAAAACAGTCAGGCTTGCCCGGTGAATTTGTTCCAGTTCCCCTGACTCCAAATAATCTAATGCCTTAAAATCTCGGCCAATCATTTTTCTCATCCTTCCTTGACACGCTTTTTAGAACCACTCACTCCCGGTCAGCCTGCTCCAGAAAAGAGTCTAAAGACTTAAATTAATTTGTCGGCCCTTGCGGCTTTTAAGTAGTTCATCGCGTAAGGATCAAGGTTTAATATCACTTCGGTAGCTTTAACCAGGCTCATCTTCTTCTTATCCAGCGGGTCAACAATCGCTGAGTCCATACCCCGACCCATAGCCAGGACAATAAAAGCCTGGTTCAGTAAAGCGCGATGCGGCAAACCAAAAGATATATTGCTTAAACCGCTGGTGATATGCGCCCCGGAACCGAGGTCACTGATTCTCTGAATCGCATCCAAAGCCTGGGGTCCGTATTCACCATTTACACTAACCGGCTTAATCAGGGGATCCAGGAAAACATCAGTTAGCTTCACACCATCTTTATCCAGATCATCCAATAACTTTTGAGCAACCTTCAACCGGTCATCAGAAGTCTCCGGCATCCCGTCATCATCCATACATAAAGCCACAACAGGAGTGCCGGAATCTTTAAGAACAGGGATAATCTTATCATAACGTTCTTTCTCAGCGCTAATGGAATTAATCATCGGGGTCCCTTTATGCACTTTCAAAGCTGCCTCCAGTGCATTAGGATCAGGGCTGTCCAGTGCCAATGGCTTGCTGACAACCTCCTGGACCTTTTCCACCAGCCAAACAAGGTGCTTTGCCTCATCATGAACGTAGGCTCCGGCATTTACATCAATATAGTCTGCACCAGCTTCTTCCTGCTTAAGAGCTAATTCCTGAATATATTTTACATCTTCCTCATCAATAGCCTGCTTTATTTTTTTACGGGTTGAGTTTATTAATTCACCAATAATAATCATGTTTCTTGATCTCCTCCTTACTAATTAAAATATCAATCACTCCACGGTCTACCAATAGCTGATACTTCAATCACGCTTTCAATAAATAGCTTGGTATCCAGGGCTTCATTATCAGACATAGAAGTCATTTTGCTGTAGCGATCCTGCCGATCAACGGCAGTCTCAATATCTACAGCACCACCCTCAAGAGCCTGCTCATATACAAATTTTTCCCCTTCCTTGCAGGCATAATTAATTGCTTCTTCAAAGATCATAAAAAATTCCCGCTGCCTTGGAGCATGAACCAGGAATCCTCCACCTTCACCCGGTTTAACCAAAACGGTTACTCGCTCTACAGCTTTACCACTAACTGTACCTACTGCATTAGCTACATCTGCAAATTCCGGAAGATATAATTGAGCTCCCAACCGATCCGCCAGGGCGGGAAAATAAGCATCAACAGGGGCACCCACTGCAACCATTGGATATTCCAGATTCACAGAAAAATGAACCTGTTTATCTTTTCTTCCTTCGGTTTGGCCAAGGACTTTGCGCAATAAGAACTTTCCGCCCTCTTCTTCAGCAAAGGAAAACTTTGCCCCTTCTTCTACGAGTAACCGATCAACAGTTACCAGGGCTAATATAAATAGCGTTTCTTCCATAACCGTCTTCACAAAATCCTCTGTTTCTTCCTGGTAACGCATAGCCAGCATTTCCGTTCCTAATTCGGCAGCCCGGCGATCCCAGAGATCCAGTTCTCCTTTGACATGTAAAATGTCAGTCGGGGTTAGTGAAGCCCGATGAACCGAAGCGACATTGACCAGCCTTTGCCATGGTAAAAGGTCAATCTCTTTTTTAAGTTTTTTACTGATATAATGTAGGGTATGTGGTCCTTCTTTTATCAAGTCAATAATCTGCTGCTCAGTTTCAGTCATTTTAATATTTAGTGGATCCCGGATATAGTTTAATATTATGTTAGGCTGAGTATTCATCGCTGCATAGTCATACGGCTTGATATCTTCTAATTCTCCAGTCAGGTATGGATATTGTGCGGCAATCCAGGATAAGGGGAAAACTCTCTGTGGACCGACCGAGAGAACAGCATGCCTGGAAACCTGGATCAGGCTGTCTCCACCAAGGCCAATCGTAGTAATTTGAGCAGCCTTAACCCTGGTCAGCCAGCCGCCCACCTTTGCTCCTTCTTTATTCAAAGAAGGACGGCCATCCTTAAGAACTGCCACGTCAGTAGTTGTTCCACCCATATCAACTACGATGCCTTCCTGAACCCCGGTTAAAGTAAGCGCTCCTATAATACTCGCAGCCGGACCGGAAAGAATTGTTTCGATTGGTTTCTCACGTGCTTTAGTCTCACTGATTAAACTGCCGTCACCACGGACAACCATCAGGGGCGCTTCGATATTCATCCGCTCCATGCCCTGATTCACAGAATCCATTAGATCGGTAATCAGCGGCATCAGGCGGGCGTTTAATATTGCAGTCACCGTCCGTTCATGCATGCCAAGATCGGTACTGAGTTGATGCGCTGCAACCACGGGGTAACCGGTCAGTTCTTGAATTAAATCAATGATCTGCAGCTCTTGAATGGGGTTGCGCACACTTAAGTATCCGGATACAGCAAAAGCGTCAACCTGATCTTTCATTTCAAGAATAACTCTTTCGGCTTCAGCCATATCAAGTTCTTCTGTAATACGGCCTTTGATATTACACCCACCGGAAATAACGCCATAATAAGGCGTAGGTAGGCCTTCACGAGCCTCAAAGCCGATTTGGATCAGACCTACCTCCGCACCCTGACCTTCGACAATAGCATTGGTGGCTAAGGTTGTTGAAACTGAGACCATTTTTATCTGTTCTGCGTCTAGCCGATCACCGTTCTTGTTCTTGAATGCAGTGATCAGCTGATCTAAGCAGCGGTCTATAGCTAAAGTTAGATTGTGTCTTGTTGTTTCTACTTTTGTTTTGGCTTCTACTGTTCTTTTTTCTAGATCAAATATAACACCGTCAGTAAATGTGCCTCCTGTATCAATACCTAATGCTAACTTTGCCATCATTTATACACCCACCGATTGAAGAAGGTTCTTTACTTGTTCAGTTTCGATTCTGCGTTGGCAATGATATCCTTAATTTTTTTCTGAACATCTTTAGGCAGAGGCTCAGGCTCATAGTTCTCAAGAATATCAATTACTTTTTCATTTGCCTTGTCAAACAGAGTCTTACTTCCTTCTGCTTCCCAATTCTCATAGACTTGTCTTGTAAAAAGACGCGGATACCAGGTTTCTTTCTTGAAGTGTTCCAAGGTATGTTCTTCAGCAAGGAAGTGCCCACCAGGCCCTACTTTATTAATAACATCAAGAGCCAGTGAATCATCATCTACCTTGATTCCATCAACTATCTTGCGGGCCATTCCGATCATGTCATCACAAATAGTCAGGTATTCCAGGGAAGCAGTATTGCCGTGTTCAATGTAGCCAACATCGTGGTTCAGGTTAGCTCCGGACTGAGCAGTGTTAAGAATTGAGATAGCCCCTTCAATAAGGGCCTGTTCATCTACTATTTTGGCATCGGTGCAACCACAGGTACCAAACATCGGTAAATCGAGGTAGTTCGAAATATCGCCGAGTGCAGCCATCATCAAGTCAAATTCAG
>PWEB01000022.1 GCA_003553305.1 Syntrophomonadaceae bacterium | reverse complement strand
TTCCGCTTTAAAATCTTTATCAGGCAGCTTGACGAAAGGGTTAACCAGCACTGCATTGTCGTGTTCAGAGCAGAGGATTTTTTCCAAAACTGCCTCCTCAAAGACCAGATCACCGTGCAGCAGCAAAATATCCTGCTCGATGATTGGCCCGGCCAGCAGCAGGGAGTAAATATAGTTGGTTTCCGCGTAGCGGGGATTGTTAACGTAAGTCAGCTCAATTCCGCTGAACTTTCCGGCCAGATGTTCCTTGATTTTTTCCTCGAAGGGGCCGGTCGTGATCAGCACCTCCCGGAAGCCGAGATTCTCTAAAGCTTCGAGCTGACGCTGCAGGATGGTTTCATTTTCTGCAACCTCCACCAGGCACTTGGGTTGATCGGCAGTCAGGCTGCCCATCCTCGAGCCCGTGCCGGAATTTAAAATTACTGCTTTTCTAATCACAAAGCTCCTTTCCAGGCATTTTCGTTTAACCTGCTGATCCTGCCTTAACAGTGATTATAACTGCTTGCCCGGGTGCTCACTTCTGATCAATGTCGGACCGGATTGCTTAAAAACTCCATGAAGTGATCCTTGTTTTCCTGCGGGGTGGTTTTCGGACGTCCCAGGTCGCTGCGCGATCCCGGGCGGACCCGGATCTCCAGGAAACAGGGCCCTTCGCCGGCCTTTAACTGTTCCAATCCCGCCTTAATTTCTTCTTCTGACTCGGCCCGCAGGGCAATCCTGTAACCGCAGGCTTTTGCGGCCCCGACCAGGTCAATCTCGTAACCGAGGGTAGGCTGGCCGCCAACCGAATCATGGGCCCCGTTGTTAAAAATTAGGTGCTTATAGTTCCCGGACCCGCTGCTGCCGGTAATGGCCAGGGCGCCCATGTGCATAAGCACGGCCCCGTCTCCATCCAGGCAGTAAACCTTTCGATCTGGCTTGTTTAAAGCAATCCCGAGCGCAATTTGCGATGCATGGCCCATCGAGCCGACGTTCAGAAAGTCTTTTTCATGGCCCTGGCCCGCTGCTGCCCGGTATTCATAGATTTCCCTGGAAAGTTTGCCCGTCGTGGAAACCAGCAGATCGGTAGGCTCCAGGGCAGGCAAAACCGATTTTAAGGCTTCTTCCCGGTGCAGTGCATATCTTTTAGCAGGTTTTCCTGCAAAGCTTCCCGATTGCCCCGCCTCTTTCGAAGCCTGTGAAGCTTCCCTTTGATAGTCGGCAAAAATGCCTTTTCCAGCCACCAGGGCGTAAGGCTCACCGGTTGTGCGCATATGCTCAGCCGCCCTGCCAAGCGCTTCTAAGGCCTCCTGGTCAGAGTCGGGGAGTAAAGCGTAGTTGATCCCCAGGGCTTCTAAAAGGGGCAGGGTGATCAAACCCTGTTTTAAATGCTGCGGCTCATCGGGTACTCCCGGTTCTCCCCGCCAGCCGATCAACAAAAGCACCGGGATCCTATAAACCAGCGGATCGGCAAGCGATACCAGGGGGTTAACGGCATTGCCCAGCCCGGAGTTTTGCAGGTAGACCAGGCCGGTTTTACCGGTGGCCAGGTGATGGCCTGCTGCCAGAGCTACGGCATTTCCCTCGTTGGCAGCGATAATATGCCGCCTGGCGGGAGCATGATCGGCAATACAGGCTGAAACACCTTTAAGCAGAGAGTCCGGCACCCCGCTAAAAAAGTCAATTTCATTCTCCAGTAAAGCCTTATAAAAGAAGCGGCAGTCGATCACTGTAAAAAACCCCTTATCCAGCAAACTTGTTCTAGCAAAATAAAAGCCTTTATAACCCGGTTATCAGGATCCTGCAGACCTCCGGCGCGCCTTAATCAACTGCCCCCCGGAATTAAATGGAGGATGTCCTTGATCGACATACAGCATGCTTCGCTCTCTAAAGCCCTTTCGTTTTCTAAAATACGCTGCGCGGTGTCGATCATAGCCGGATAGGCGCTGCGCAGTAAGTGGTTGGCATAAATGACAATATCTACCCCGAGCTCGGCCAGCTCACTCTCCCTGACCTGGCTGTACGTGCTCGGCACAGCGACCAGGGCTGTTTTTTTGTTGACCCTGCGGAACTCCCGGCAAAACTCGAAGATTTCGTCCGGTTCTTTTTCCTTGCTGTGGATCATGATCCCGTCCGCACCGGCCTCGATATAGGCTTTGGCCCGTTTCAAGGCATCTTCCAGGCCCGCTTTCAGGATCAGGCTTTCGATCCGGGCGATGATCATAAAGTCTTCGGTGACCTGGGCCTGTTTGCCCCGGGATATCTTTGACGAAAAATGCTCGATGCTGTCCTGTTCCTGCTCCGCATCGGTTCCAAAGAGGGAGTTTTTCTTTAAACCGACCTTGTCTTCGATGATCACTGCCGAAACCCCAAAGCGTTCCAGGCTTTTGACCAGGTAAGCGAAGTGTTCCACGTGCCCGCCGGTATCACCATCCATGATAATCGGCTTGGTGGTGACCTCTAAAATATCGTTGATCGTATTTAAGCGGGAGCTGTTATCAACCAGCTCGATATCGGGCTTGCCTTTCACGGTCGAATCACACAGGCTGCTGACCCACATCCCGTCAAATTGCTTGACTGTATCGCCCTGGCTGATGCGCATTTTCTCCACGATCAGGCCGGTCAGCCCGTTATGGGCTTCCATGAAACGTAATATCGGCTTCACCTCGAGCAGTTTGCGCAGGCGGTTGATCCTGATTTGGGGGGTGGTGCCGACTTCCTGCAGGGTCTGGTCCAGCCTGCTCACCGACACGCCCTTGGTGTATTCCACTTCCACCAGCTCACCGCCCCATTCTTTTAGGGTCTCGATCACCTTCTCGCGGATTTCTTTTTGGACGCCGGTTTTCCAGTCATCCCCGTGCACCACGTAATCGGGCTTGAGCTTGCGCAGGTTAGGCACGTAATCGAGGGTATCCTGGGGGATTACCGCAGAAACTCCTTTTAAGTTTTCGACAATTTTTTTGCGCTGTTCAAATTCAATGACCGGAAAACGCTTGTAAGTGGCGATAACCTGGTCGGTTAAAATGCCCACCGTTACTTCTCCTAATTTTCTTGCCTCATCGATAACGTTTATATGACCGTGGTGAATTATGTCAGCACTCATAGCCAGGTAGACTTTCTTCATCCTGCACGCTCCTCTTCGTCTTCAGGTAAAAAGCAGATAAGCAAACTGATCCCGAAAATTCTTGATCAGCTTTCTTAGGATTAAATGTTTCGCTTTAAGGATTCTAAAACCCTTGTTTTTTTGATTTTTTTTTGGAAGAGCTCAAGATCACAGTTCAGCTTTAACGGTTGAGATTACCGATGATCATCTCGGGGCTGACATGCCTGATTGCTCCATCATCATCGATGAAGAACCAGTCTTTTTGAGGGACCTCCCAGGTTCCGTAGCGAAAACGCAAGTAAGCTTCGTAATCTTTCGGAGCGGGGAGGTGATTGTAGAAGAGGGTGGTTTCTTCATAAAAGCGGCTGGGCACCCAGACCAGGTAGACCTTGTAACTGAGCGACCAGGGCCAGTTGTTGACAATCACTTTGTTTTTCCTGATAAAAATTTCCTGGATAATCCGGCGCGGAAAGCCGTAAAGGTAGTAGATCGGCCTGCGCTTCGAATAGGGATAGGGCATGCAGTAGATCTGCGGGCACCAGGCATAATCATTTTCTCTGCGGAACAAGCTGATGTCGATCTCTAAAGCGGAACCTGCGAATTGCGGCGTCAGCTTATATTTAAAATTGAGGCCCCGGTAGTTCTTCACTGAAACCCGGTAACCCCTGCTCTTAACCGCCGGCAAAACTTTTTCAAGCATCGCTTCATTAGCGGACCACATGCTTAAATCAATGTCGTGGTCGCCTTTCATGATTTTGCCTTCCCTGGCCAGGCCGAGCAGGGTCCCGCTGTCGATCCAGAAATCAACCCCGCTGTTTTTGAGCAGATCGCAAATCCATTTCAGTTCATCATTCTGACTCATTTCTAGTTTCCCTCAAGTCTATGCTTATTGATGATCGCCCCGTCATCTTTCCAAAAAACCCATTCGTCTTTCGGTTCCTGCCAGTCCGGACCGTATTTTAAAGCCAGGTATGCTTGCGCATTAAAAGGAACGGGCAGCACCAGGCCGTCCACGGTGATCTGCTGCAAATTTAAAAAAAAGTGTTCAGGAACGGCCATCATTACAGCAGGCTTGAATAAATACTGGCTCCTGCCTGCACAATAACATAAAAAACGCCACAGCGGGGCGGGAAATATTTTGGATATTCCGATCAGGATCCGGGCAAGCCTGCCCCCGGGTTTAAGTTGTTCCAGCCAGCCCCCGGCGGCGTAACCGGAAAAGATAGCGACTCGCAGTAAAAAATCAGCTAACCGGTTCGTCCCCGGGTAATAGAGCTTCTTACAGGCCATTTTGCCCTTACCGGCGGATCGGCGGTAAAAAGCGATATTAACCATCGCCGAGCGGCCGTCTAAAGCGGATATGGAAAGCTGGTGGGGTTTAAAGGTTTCCAGCCAGGCCATTTCCATTTTGAACATCTCTATAATCTGCCGCCGGTTTTGGCGGTAGTCTTCTTCCCACATCCCCAGATCAATATCGTGATCATTGGCAAGGAGCTGACCGTCCCGGACCAGGCCGAGCAGGGTGCCCTGGTCCAGCCAGAAAGGGATCTTCAGGGCTTCAAAAACCCTGAAGATCTCCATGAAGCTGCGCTGTTTGGCCAGGCTGGACATATTTTCCGGGCCGCTTCCCCGCTTTAATTGATCATCTTGACTGGTCCTGCCGCTCATAATTTCCCCCGGATCTCTTTGCGCAGTTCCTTTAAATTCTTACCGTTTGAGCTGTTCTGGTAGAG
>PWEB01000143.1 GCA_003553305.1 Syntrophomonadaceae bacterium | reverse complement strand
TTATGATTTATCTGACCTGACTGGCGGGTTAGATACCCGTTTTCGAGCAAACCGATTTCGGAAAAGATACTTTCAGCCCGTTTCCAAAAACTTGGAGCAGGCTTAAAATCAACTTTTTGTTTAGCTATCCCGGGAAAAACTTCATCAGTAAAACCCTTTGGATTTTTAATGATAACATCCAGAATTTTTCCAAGCAGTTCTTCCGAAGGCAGAGAAATATCCATTAGAAACAGATTTTGCTGCAGGTCGTCAGTATTGTAGAGCAAATAAACAGGCAGTGTTTCCCACCCTGCCCTTTGAATCAACATCTTTTTGAGGAGCCCCCCATGAAGGGGCAGGTCGTAGAGAACAACCGGTCCAGAATTTGTTGGAACCTCTCCATATTCATTCATTGATCCGCTGGTTATCAACACAGGAGGTTCTTTTAACGAGCAGTTCTTCTCAATAACTTTTGACCGGGATATAGTAGCAGCAAAAACAACAGCTTCTTTTCCGTTTCGGTTAAGAATATCGGTAACACAGGCCAGGCGATCTTTGCATTGCCGGCGATCAATAATTTCTAAGTAACCTGAAGTGGCGGTATCACTGTAACTCAAATCTTTAACTTCAGCTTCCAGTGTTTTCTTGCCCCGGTAAAAACTATCTTTTAGTCTAAAAGCCAGGTCCACCCGGCGTCCCTTTTCCAGTCTTGGTTCCAAGAACGCTCCTGAAAAAATAATCGGATCCAGGAGTAGGCCATTTTTCTGTACTTTAAGTTTGAGATGTTTTTGATCTGATCCAACCAGGCGCCATGATTTAAGGTCCCAGTCACGACTGGCAAAGAGCGGAACCGGGTTACCCGTTCCAAAAGGCTGCAGCTGCTCAATCTGGGTAGTTAAATCAATTTTAATCTCCGAAGGATCCAGTTCTGACTCAATATATAAGCGCGGTTTCAACTCTCTGGCACCTAAGTTTTGCCGGGCATAAATGTTCAAACCTTCCCGCAAAGCATCCACCTGACCGGATTGTACTGAGAATCCCGCCGCCTGGTCGTGGCCACCGAAACGTTCCAAAAATGCTGAACAATTTGCAAGGGCAGCTGTAATATCAAACCCGGCTATACTGCGGGCCGATCCACGTCCCTGTTCGCCTTCCAGGGCAATCAGGCAAGCCGGGCGGTTAAATTTTTCAACCAGCCGCGAGGCAACAATGCCAATCACACCATGATGCCAGTTTTCACCAGCCAGGGTGATAATCCTGTGATCATCTTCTGCAAGCATCTTTTTGGTGGCTTCTTCAGCTTCAATTAATATTTTTTTTTCAGTTGAACGTCTAGTCTGGTTAGCCTGATGAAGTTTTTCGGCTAAGATTTTAGCCTGGGCCGGATCTGTTTCTAAAAGCAATTGTGCAGCCGGCAAAGCCTCGCCCATCCGTCCGGCAGCATTAATAGCGGGGGCAAGGATAAATGAAAGCGCTGTACTTGTTATGCGCTCCACATCAAGGCTGACTGCTTCGATCAGCGCATTGAAACCAACCCTTTTCATGCTGCGCAAAATATTGAGACCGGAATAAACGATATTCCTGTTTTCATCAAACAGCGGTACTACATCAGCGGTTGTCCCCAGGGCAGCAAGATCAAGAAGATGATCCGGAAACGAACCCCCGGCTTTTTCCATAAGTGCGGAAGCTAACTTAAAAGCAATCCCCGCACCGGAGAGTTCTCGAAAAGGGTAATCGCACTTTTCCTGCCGGGGGTTGATAACTGCTACTGCCCCCTCAATCGATTCGAGGGGCTGGTGATGATCTGTAATAATCATATCAAGGCCATTTTGAACAGCAAATTTTATTTCTTCAGCTGCGTTAATCCCGCAATCAACGGTAACCACCAGTGATGCTCCGTTTTCTTTAAATTGTTTCAAAGGATCAGTATGCAGACCGTAGCCTTCTCCAAACCGGTCGGGTAAATAATAATCAACATCTGCATCCAAATAATGCAGCGCTTCAACCAAAATAGCCGAAGCAGTTATCCCGTCAGCATCATAATCACCGTGAATTACAATTTTTTCGCCTTTTTCCAGGGCTGTGAGGAGTCTCTTAACAGCCTCTTTCATACCCAACATTTTCCAGGGCGAGTGAAACTGTTCTTTTGACGGACATAAAAAATCCCGGGCCTGGCCGGGATTGGTAATCCCGCGATTAACGAGCAGGCGGGCCACAGCAGGAGCCAGGCCAAGATCCCCGGCCAAAACTGATATTATATCTTGATCATTATTATGATTGGTCAATATCCACTGTTTACCACTTAAACTCATGAAGGGTCTTCTTCCACCTCTTCTTCCGCAGGTCCGCTTTCTTTAGCTTCAGTTTGCTTTACCTGATCATCTTGTTGCTGTCGCTCCGGTTTTTCCTGCCCTGACTGTTCTTCCGTTTGCCCGGCTTCCTCCGGGACAGAAACAGCTTTGTTCAGTTCAGCCTCTAAAAAGATTTTCTCTTCTTCAAGAGCTTTAAACTCCTTTTCCAGGTTTTCTTTTCCATGACGAAGCTGGCGGAATGCAAATACACTGCGAATACTGCGATAAAGACTGAACAAACCCATCACCAGCGCTCCGGTAAAAGCTGAGCCGAGGATCAGAAGAATCAGCGGCAGGTCGGATCGCCCGAAGATATAACTAACAGTTACCGTTTCGGTGTTAGCCAGAGCAAATATAGCAATGATCAAACTGAAAATGAGGCCTAATATCAAATAAAATGAACCCACTTCATTACCTCCTCTAGGCAGCTTTACGACGCTTTAGCTTTAAATCATATTCTTGCAGATTGAGCCACAGCGGACTGGCGATAAATATTGAAGAATAGGTGCCCACAAAAACACCCAGGATTAATGCTACCACAAAAACAATCAGATCAAGACTGCCAATAAAGTAGTAAAACCCAAATAACAAAGCAGTCAAAACGAATAAAGTGGTCAAGGAAGTATTGATTGAACGCACCAGGTTCTGATTAATGCTCTGGTTAACCATTTCTGCATATTCATGCTTCTTTCTGTGTTTAATATTTTCACGAATCCGGTCCATGATGACAATAGTATCATTGACCGAGTAACCGAACACCGTTAATATAGCTGCAATAAATGTAACGTTGATTTCCAGCTGCAGGATAGAAAATATCCCGAGCACTATAATTATATTATGGAGCAAAGCGGTAATCGTAGCTATCGCAAACTTAAATTCAAAGCGGAGGGTGATATATGCAATCATAGCCAGGATAGCCACTGCCAGCGATATAACTGCCTGGCGGGTCATTTCACCACCAATCACAGCTCCAACGCTTTCTATTCTTAGATCGGCCGGATCCATTTCCGGGAAACGGTCTCTGAAATCACTCATCACCGCATCACGCCGCTCTTCCTCCATATACGGAGCTCTTACAATCACACCCTCATCAGTTGGATCTCCAGCCAGGTCTCTACCCTCGACTATTTGAACTGCCGCACCATCCAATTCCTCAAAGGGCATCATCACTTCTTCAACTTCTTCTATTGAAAAATCTTCACCCAGGTTTAACTGCAAAACAGTACCTCCGGTAAAATCAATACCAAGGTTTAAACCAAAAAAGGTCAGTGATACAATCCCGCCAACGATCAAAATCAGCGACAGCAGGTAAGCTTTTCGACGATTACCTATAAAATCAATCATGGTACTTCCACCCCCACATAAGCTCCGCTTTGAATAGCTCCTGCTTTCAAAGCAAGGCGCAGCAGAAAACGAGTTAGCATTATTGCGGTGAACATGCTGCAGATAATACCGATAAACAAAGTAACCGCAAAACCCCTGACCGGACCGCTGGCCAGAATAAACAGAACAACAGTCACAATCAAAGTGGTTACATTGGCATCAAGAATAGCCCGGAAAGCTCGCTGAAAACCACTTTCCATTGCGCTGCGCAGGGTCCGACCCGAACGCAGCTCGTCTTTAATTCTTTCAAAAATAATCACGTTGGCATCGACAGCCATTCCGATCGAAAGGATCAGGCCGGCAATACCAGGTAAAGTTAAGGTTGTTGGCAGATAATTAAGAATCCATAAAACAAGGGACATGTAAAAAACCAGGGCTATCCCGGCAATGAATCCGGCTCCCCGGTAGTAAATGATCATGAACAGGAGAACTAAAAGAAGGCCTACTGCTGCAGCAATCGCTGCAATTTCTTCAGTCCGCTGGCCAAGAGTAGGGCCAATCAGGCGGGACTCCAGCTCACGCAGCTCTACAGGAAGAGAACCACTGCGCAAAAGCAGGGCTAATTCAGAAGCTTCTTCATACTTAAAATCGCCCGATATTGTAGCATGCCCATCGGTAACCACATCCCTGACTACAGGCTCAGAAATCACCTCGTCATCAAGAAGAATAGCAATCGGCTGTCCCATGTATTCCCTGGTTGCCCCGGCAAAAAGTTCAGATCCTTCCCGGTCGAATCTCAGGCTCACAAAAGGGTTAGGTGAAACTTCCGGTTGTCTTTCAGCCCTGGCTTGTTCCAGGTTGGCGCCGGTCACAATTACCTCGCCATCGGGGCCCTGAAATTTTAACATAGCAGTTCGGCCGATAATCTCACGGGCCTGCTCGGCATCCTCCAGGTCAGGTAGTTCAATGCGGATCCGATCATCCCCCTGGGGCGCTATAACCGGTTCAGCAACCCCGAGTTCATCAACCCGGTTTCTGATAACCGCAATAGCCCGGTCAATTGCATCCCGATCTACTTCCTGTTCTCCGGTTTCCTCCGCCTCCAAAAGCATATAGAGCCCTCCGGCTATATCTAAACCGCGGCGGATTCCCTCATCCCTGTCAGCAGCGCTCTGAAATGCAAAGCAGCCTGAAGCAAGTATCAAAAGGCACAAAACAATCAGTACCATGAAGCGACCGGGTTTAATCGCTGATTTCACTATTTATCACTCTCCATATAAGAAGTCGAGTTTAAGTATAGCTGAGAGTGCCTTAAATGTCATCAACTTTTTATAAAAAGTTTTTGCTGTAAATATAAATTTATAATCTCAAAAATCAATTTTTCATCATTTACAGGAACCATGGTTGCATTACCGATCGCCCTGGGCAAAACAAATATTATGCTCCCATCCCGGCGTTTTTTGTCTTGTCTTAATTTATCTGCAACCATTTCTGCGGTCAAATCAGGGGGAGGCTTTTTCAAATCAAACCGGGCTAATAGATTATTAATACGCCAGGCTGTATTAGAATCGAGCAGATCAATGCGTTCCGCCATTTTGACCGCCAGGCTCATCCCAATTAGGACTGCCTCTCCGTGCAGGTAATAAGTGTAGTCAGTTGCTGCTTCAAGCGCATGGCCTATGGTGTGCCCGAAGTTTAGGACTCGTCGGTAATCTTTTTCAAACTCATCTTCTTCAACAACTTTTGCTTTTGCTTTAACCGAAGCAGCTATGGCCCAGGCCAGATCAGCGCTTTGATGCTTCATTACTCCTTTTAAATTGTCTTCCAGCCACCAGAAAAACGAACTGTCCGCAATAATGCTATATTTAATAACTTCTGCCAAACCGGCCCTGAATTGCTGCTCAGAAAGCGTATTGAGCACCAGGGGATCAATAATTACCAGGCGGGGAGGATAAATGGCCCCAATTAAATTTTTTCCCTGGGGATGATTAATTGCTACTTTCCCTCCCACACTGCTATCAACCTGGGCTAAAAGTGTGGTGGGAAGCATAATCAGGGGCACACCGCGCATGTAGGTGGCAGCTACAAAACCGGCCAGATCACCGACAACCCCACCGCCCAGGGCAATGATCGGAGAATTGCGATCCAACCCGGCCTCAACTGCAAAATCATAAAGACGGCTGGCCACCTGTAAGATTTTAGATGATTCACCCGGCCGGATCAATGATGTGGTTCCTTCAAAATTTTTTTCTGTCAATGATTGAAGGACCTTTTCACCATAGAGAGAGTAAACATTACTGTCGCTGATCAGCAAAGCCCTGGTTGATGGAAAAAGCAGACGTATAGATTTCCCTGCTTCCTCTAATGCATTTTCTCCAATCAATACACGGTAGTTTAAATTAGCTGTTTTTACTTGAATATCCCGAACACTCATTATATCTCTCCAGTTGTTTTTCTTAAACGGTCGCTGACTTTTTTAATATAATAATGGTAAGCAGCTTCAACTTCCTCCATATAATCACCGGCAAATTTATTACGGAAAGCAACACACAGTTCCCATGCTGCCACTGCTTCGGCAACTACAGCTACAGAAGGTACCGCACATACATCAGATCTTTCCACCGCTCCCGGAGCATCTCTGCCGGTTTGCCAGTCCACACTGGGCAAAGGTTTAGCCAGGGTGGGGATTGGTTTCATGGCAATTCTTATAATCAACAGCTGGCCATTGGTGATTCCACCTTCCAGGCCACCGGCCATGTTCGAAGGGCGGCTGATGCCCGATCCGCTTTTAAAGGTAATCGGGTCATGCACGGCTGAACCAGGTTGCGATGCGGCGGAAAATCCAGCCCCAACTTCAACCCCCTTAATGCCCTGAATACTGCTCAGGGCTCCGGACAAGCGACCATCGATGCGGCGATCCCAATGCACATGACTGCCCAGGCCGGGAGGAACTCCCGTAACAACCAGTTCAATGATTCCGCCAAGGGTGTCTCCGTCTTGTCCAGCCCGGTCAATCTCTTTGATCATTAATGCTTCTGCTTCCCGGTCGGCACAGCGTAAAGGTGATTCTTCAATCTGCTCGGCCAGGGTGGGCAGTTCATCAACAGCGGCCTTTGAAAAAAAAGAACCGATCCGGACTACATGGCTGTAAAAAGTAAACCCAAATTTTTCAAGCAATACACGCCCCACGCTGCCGACAGCAACCCGCATCGCAGTTTCACGGGCACTGGAGCGTTCAAGAACGAGCCTTAAATCATCATGATTATATTTTAAACCACCAGCCAGATCAGCATGTCCGGGGCGCGGACGGGTCAGTGGTTCGGCGTCATGCGGCGGATCACCATAGGGAGCCATTAATTTTTGCCAGTTTTCCCAGTCCCGGTTTTTAATCTGCAGAGTAAGAGGACTACCTATGGTCTGGTTAAAACGCAAACCCGACAATATTTCAACCCGGTCTCTTTCAATGGACATCCTGCCTCCCCGGCCGTAACCATGCTGGCGGCGGGCAAGTTGCCGGTCGATCTCTTCTCTGTTGAGGTTAAGCCCTGCCGGTAAACCTTCAATTATACCGGTCAGGCATGGCCCATGTGATTCACCACCGGATAAATAACGCATGACTCAAGCCTCCATTAAAAAAAACAATTCTAACTAAATTTTAGGCAGTCATCTAAATTGCTCTTTCCAGCTGCAGCAGCATTTGCTTCCAACCGGAGGGACCACTAAAACCACCCGGTTTACCTCCGCTCCCGACAACCCGGTGGCAGGGAACAATTATTGGATGGCGGTTTGCTTTGAGCGCCTGCCCTGCAGCTCTCCAGGCCAATGGTGAACCCGCTTGTTCCGCAATCTCCCGGTACGTGCAAACCTGCCCATAAGGTATAGAACCAACTTTGTCCAGCAGAGCAGCAGTAAAAGGAGTATAACCACTGTTATCGAGGGGATAGCCTTCCCAGCTGACCATCCGGCCGGCCAGGTATCGCTGCAAATCGGTTGTTAAATTCGGCCAGGGAAGTTCGTGATCCTGATATTCCTGGGCAGGTGTAAAGCCGGGGAAACAGATCTCAAAAATGCCGTTATTAGTAAAAACCACTATAAACTGGCCTTTGGCAGTCTTGATCCGGTCGCCATAAAACTCCGGCAATAAAACCCCTCCCTGGCCTTTCGACAATAAAACAAATTTCCAGCCCTATTCTACCTGGCTTCATTTTTAACACTGCTCACAGCTGAATGCTGCTCCTTTTACGCTGCTCAAAAACAGTCAATTCCCTGCAGCCAGACAATTTAAGCAATTCTACTGCTTCGTTAAAATAGCGCCCAACCTGTTCCGGACTATGAGCATCAGAACCCATGGTCACTGCGACTCCTTCAGACAAGCATACTTCAAGAAGTTGCGGATCGGGGTAAAATTCCCCGACCGGAGCATCCTGCCCTGCTGTATTTAGTTCAATACAGGTCCCACTTTCCCGCAGCAAACGGGCAGTTTCAATATAGAGGGCCTCTAAATCATTTGCAGGGCGGTAACCAAATTTTTTAATCACATCGATATGGCCGATAACATCGAAGAGCCTGCTTCTACATGCATCCTGGAGAAGTTTGAAATATTTATCGTAAAGGCTGTCCATATCATAATCCTGATAGTGATCAGCATAAACAGGATGGGTAAAGTCCCAATCGCCCAAATAATGGATGGAACCAATTACGTAATCAAAGTCATATTGTTCGAGCAGTTTGCCCAGCTTGTTCTCAGTTCCCGGAATATAATCAATCTCTATACCAAGCTTAATGTTCATATTCGATCCTAAGCTTTTTAAACCTTCTACTTCTTTAATATATTCTTCAAGCTCTGAAGCTTCCATGGTAACTGGAGCCCGGGGAGTAACCCCCAACAGGTCAAGGGGAAAATGATCTGAAAAACCAATTTCCCGGAGTTGTTTTTTTTCTGCTTCAGCCAGGTAGTCTTCTAATGATCCGGTGGCATGACAACAGCGAGTAGTGTGCAAATGATAATCAATCATAAGATTAATCTCCCTCCTGCTGTTCAAAACCAGCCGGGGTATTATAAAAACAGGAATATCTTCCGGTGTGGCAGGCCAGGCCGGGACCAAGCGGTATCACCTTCACTAAAAGGGTATCAGCATCGCAATCAGTATAGATTGACTTTACATCGAAATAATTACCGGAGGTTTCCCCTTTAACCCAGTATTCCTGACGACTGCGGCTCCAAAAACATGCTATTTTGCGGTCAATGGTCCGCCTAAGGGCTTCCTGATTCATATAGCCTACCATCAGAACCACATTATTCCTGGCGTCCTGAATCACTGCCGGGATCAGACTGTTTTGATCATATTTTAGCTCCTTAATCTCTAAAGGTCTTATCTCTTCCTTGTTGTTTAAATCTCCCACATCAAAACCTCCATACCATTATCTTTTAAAGTTAGTATATGTTAAAGCTTATTCCAAAACAGCCATCGCATCCGGTAAAGTCAACTGGTTAGTATAAAGGGCTTTACCGATAATCACGCCTTTTACCCGTTTACTGTATGGCTTAAGGGATAAAACATCTTCTTTAGAAGAGATGCCCCCGGACATAATAACCTGTAATGATGTATGACTTAAGATTTCCTCAAGAC
This sequence comes from Syntrophomonadaceae bacterium, assembly GCA_003553305.1. Lineage (GTDB taxonomy): Bacteria > Bacillota > Dethiobacteria > DTU022 > DTU022 > B1SED10-74M. The sequence goes on along the minus strand of PWEB01000143.1, from coordinate 10,240 downwards.
CAGCCAGGGCAGGTCCCTTCATGGTGCCATCTCTTTGGATATCGGTATAAATAATCTCTTTTACTCCCCACTGCTCAATACGGGCAGCCAGTTCTACCATCTGCACTGCTGAGGATTCTGTCCAGCCTTTCACAGCAACCATTCCTTCACGGGCATCAATCCCAACCAGAACACTTTCCCCATAATCTTTAACTAGTTGCCGGGCAAGCTGAGGCTGCTCTATAACTATAGTCCCCAGAATAACCCTGGATACTCCGGCTGACATCACTTTTTCCACCGCTTCTCTCGACCTGATCCCACCACCAAGCTGGATAGGAATACGGACTTCTTCTCCAATGCTCCCTATCACTTTCTCATTGTGTGAAAACCCGGTAAACGCTCCATCCAGGTCAACCAGGTGAAGCATTTTTGCCCCCAGCTGTTCCCACTGGCGGGCAACTTCCACCGGATTATCTCCATAAACAGTTTCCCGTTCAGGATCTCCCTGGTAAAGCCGGACACAACGTCCCCGGCGTAAATCAATGGCAGGAATGACTATCAAACAACTCACCTCACTGTAATCTTACCTTAATCTAATTTTTCCTTTGTTGAAAGAATTCCCTCAAATCCCGGCATAAAAGAAGATGCTTCATTTAAAGCACGGGCAGCTGCCTTAAAAGAAGCCTCGATTATATGGTGTTTGTTGTGGCCGTGATTCATAATAAGATGCAGGTTGAAGCGGCCCTCGCTAACAAAGGCCTGCCAAAACTCTCTGAACAGTTCAAGGTCCATCGAGCCCACCATTCCATCCGGTATCGGGAATTGATAGTACAAATGGGAACGCCCTGAAAGGTCGGCAACCACTGTAACCAGAGCCTCATCCATCGGAACAGCACTGTATCCATACCTGTTAATACCCTGTTTATCACTCAGCGCTTCCTGCCAGGCCCGCCCCAGGCATATCCCGATGTCCTCAACCAGGTGGTGATAATCAACCTCTATATCTCCCTCAGCCCGTATGATTAAATTAAAAAATCCGTGGCGGCACCAAAGGTTAAGCATATGATCGAAAAAAGGCAAACCAGTTTGTAAATCAGACCGACCACTGCCATCAATATTTAAGTCTAAAAGAATAGCTGTTTCTGCAGTTTTGCGCTCAATTTTTGCCCGACGGTTCATTACTATCCCTCCTTAGTAGCACTGCTCGGGCATGGGCTTCTAATCCTTCTGTGCGAGCCAGGGCAGCGATTTGCGGAGCTGCTTTTTGCAAAGCACCTGCTGAATAACAAAGGACTTGCGATCTTTTCACAAAATCCCCCACCCCAAGGGCGGAGGCATACCGCGCTGCAGTTCCGGTCGGTAATACATGATTAGAACCGGCCCAGTAATCTCCAAGCGGCTCGGGAGTATAAGACCCTAAAAAAATAGCCCCAGCGCTGTCAATTGAATCCAAGTAGCGCCAGGCATCTTCCAAATGCAGTTCAAGGTGTTCGGGTGCTAACTCGTTAACTACCGGCCAGGCTTCTTCCAATGAGGGGACCAGGATAATTGCCCCCTGCTGTTTAAGCGACTGCTCTACTATTGCTTTCCTGGGCAAAGTAGCCGTTTGTTCTTCTAAATGCTTAACTACCAGATTGGATAATTCTTCAGACGCGGTTATTAATATCGAGCGGGAAAGCGGGTCATGTTCAGCCTGGGAAAGTAAATCCGCTGCTATATATGCAGGCCGGGCTCCTTGATCTGCGACAATTACTATTTCGCTGGGACCAGCCAACATATCGATGCCAACCTGTCCGAAAACCTCTTTTTTAGCCAGGGTAACATAAATATTCCCGGGGCCGACAATCTTTTGCACAGCGGGCACTGTCTTAGTTCCGTAAGCCATGGCCGCAACTGCCTGTGCCCCTCCGACCTTAAATACAGCGGTTACTCCCGCTTCATGGGCCGCTGCCAGTGTAACCGGATTGATCTTGCCCTCGTTATCCGGAGGGCTGCAAATATAGACCTCCTCTACCCCTGCTACCCGGGCTGGAACCACTGTCATCAATACAGATGAAGGATAAGCTGCTGTTCCTCCGGGAATGTAGGCCCCGATTGATCGCAGGGGCCGCAGGCGCTGTCCGGCCACCCAACCCGCTCCCGCATCCCACCAGCTATCTTCTACCTGGTGACGGTGGAAACGTTCAATATTATCTTTTGCAGCCTTGATATTTTCAATTAATTGCAGGTCAACAGACTGCGCAGCAGCAGAAATCTCCTCTTCGGAAACCTGCAAGGTGGACAATTCAACCTGATCAAATTTTTGGGTATATTTTTTCAGGGCGGCATCACCATTTTGGCGAACCTCTTCAATTATTTTCAGGACTTGCGTCCTCTCTTCATGATGATCGGCTAACGATCCCAATTGATGAGTTTTTTTGTACTGCTCAAATGAACAAATTAACAGCGGCATATCTTATCTCCTATCCAAAGGCATTATTGCAGAAGCATTAAAATGGACTGGAAGTATGAACCATATTTTAACATAAGAAGCCGGCAGGGTCAATTTTTGTGATGATTACTTGATGATCAGGGAACGCAAAGCCGGCATAAAACCAGGAAAAGAAACATTGATTATTTCAGCACCATACACTGCTGTTTCACCTTCCGCTGCTAAACCAGCCACTGCTAAAGCCATAGCCAGACGGTGATCGCCACAACTTTCCACATCGGCTCCCTTTAATCCTGCTTCTCCTTTTATAATCATCCCATCTTCGGTTTCCGTAATATTAACGCCTAGTTTTAGCAACTGCCCGGCGAGATCAGAGATGCGGTCTGATTCCTTAACCCGCAGTTCGTCGGCATCACGGATCACAGTTTCTCCTTCAGCAGCTGCCGCCACAACAGCCAATGCCGGTATCTCATCGATAAGACGCGGAATCATAGCCCCGCCAATTTCTACACCCTTCAAGGGCGATCCTCCCCTGATAAGGATGTCAGCAACCGGCTCACTGCCCCACCGGCGCTCCTGTTGAATTTCAATATCAGCGCCCATTTGGAACAGCACATCAATAACACCCCGCCTCGCAGGGTTGATACCGACATCCTTTAAGAGCACCTCCGAATCCGGGACAAGAACAGCTGCTGCCATAAAAAAGGCTGCTGCTGACATATCCCCCGGGACTCTGACCGGCCTGCCTTCTAAAGCAGGCCGGCCTTCCAAAGTAACCAGGCGTTCATTTACCGAGATATTTGCTCCAAACTGGGCTAACATTAACTCGGTATGATTGCGGCTTTGATAAGGTTCCTCTACAGTGGTCACCCCTTCAGCATAAAGAGCGGCCAGTAAAATCGCCGATTTTATCTGAGCACTGGCCCGGGGGGTTTTGTAATTGAGCGGAGCCAGTTCCCCCCCCTTAATCGTTATCGGCAACCGATCAGATTCTCCTTCAAACAATGCACCCATTGATTGCAGTGGTTCGACTATTCTTTTCATTGGACGCCTCTGCAAATATTGATCTCCGCTTATAGTTGTTTCAAAATCCTGACCGGCTAAAATCCCGAGCATCAGCCGGGCCGTAGTTCCTGAATTACCGGCATCCAGGGCTTTGCTTGCTTTTTTAAGGTACATCCCCCGACCTTCAATCAACAACCGATTACCCCTGACATTTATTTTTACCCCTAATAAACGCAAGCAGTTAATAGTAGCCCGGCAATCCTCGGCATCTAAAAACCCTTTTATTTCAGTAACACCGCGGGAAATTGCGCCAAGCATTAAAGCCCGATGAGTAATTGACTTATCTCCGGGAACCTTCAGCTGACCTGAAAAATATTCTGGTGGTGAAGTTATAATAATCATTTAATTGCTCCTTCGTTTAACTTAGCTGCTTTTTATATGTTATAATAATATACAGTTTTATCAAACGGTGCAAGAGCCTGCAAATAATTTATCATAAAGGTGAGTATATGGAAGTATTAGCTTTAGTGGGTCACAGTGGTACAGGAAAAAGTCATCACGCTCCGATCCTGACCACCAGATTTAGTGTAGAATATATTATTGATGACGGGTTACTGATTAAAGGCAACACGAACCTGGCCGGTCGTTCGGCTAAGCGGGAAACTACCCGCTATGGCGCTATCAAAAGGGCCCTCTTTAAAGACCCCGAGCAGGCCGGACAGGTTAGAAGTAAACTGGCTGAAATCAACCCGGGTCGGGTGTTAATCCTTGGCACATCAAGAAGAATGACCGATTTAATTGCCGAAAACCTCGAAATACCAAAACCGATTCATTATTTTACAATCGAAGAAGTTTCTGATCCCGAATCCATTAGAAAGGCTCTGGCAGTTAGAGCTAAAGATAACCGCCACGTTATTCCCCTGCCCACATTTGAAATTAAAAAAGATTTTCCCGGCTATATTGTCGACCCACTGCGTTCATTTTTCAGTCTTCCTGCATCTAAACCTGCGGATGTTCCTGTAGAACGCTCCGTGGTCCGCCCCATTTTCAGCAATTTGGGCAGTTTTTATATTGCCGAGCACGTGATCACCGACCTGGCAAAACATTTGTCCTCATCCATTCCCGGGGTTTATAAGATCCTGGAAGTGGAACTGCAAAACGGCAAAAGCAACGTGATTTTAAAAATAAAATTGAGTGTCGACCCGGTAACTCTGCCGAACATGAAAATTGGAGACATGTTGCAGGAAGTTCAACAAACCGTTAAAGAAGAAATTGAATATCAAACAGGGTTTTACCTGGACCAGGTTAGAGTTTATGCTAAAAATATACATCTTAACGAAGAGCTGATTAAAGACCGGAAGACCCTTCACAAACTAATCACTTCATGATTTGTTTCCTCAATCTGAGCTCAGTTATTAACAATTCTCCATTGATGGGTATAAAGATTAATCCTTTTACCCCTAACAAAACCGGCCAGAGTGATATTTAGGCTTTCAGCTAATTCAATACTCAAAGAAGTTGGCGCTGCCCGGGAAATAAGCAGCTGTATCTTAAGTTTGGCCGCTTTTAAAAGGATCTCCGAACTTAAACGGCCGCTGGAAATCACAATTTTATCATTCGTCGGTATCCCGGCCTGCAGGCATTGGCCAATGATTTTATCAATAGCATTATGCCGGCCAATATCTTCACAAAAAAAGAGGATTTTGTCCTGATCAGCCAGGGCTGCGCTGTGCACACCACCGGTAGTTTTAAATAGTTCTGCCCTTTGCTGCAGAGCATCCATTAACTCTCCTACTTTAGCTGCCCCGATTTTCAATTCTCCTGTTAAAGGACTGCTGCGCAAGGAATCAAGGGCGTTAAAAAAAACGGTTCCTTTTCCGCATCCTGAGGTCAAAGTTCTTTTACCGTAGAGCTTTTCAGCAAGGCCGGTCTCTTTTTTGAGGTCAACCTCGACCAGGCCTTCCTTTTCCCGGACTCGAATTGATTCCACATCATCAATTTTAGAGAGCATTCCTTCAGAGCGCAAAAAGCCCAAAGCCAGTTGATCAAGTTTTTCCGGGGTGCAAAGCAGTGTAACCAGTTCATTACCATTAAGATAGATCGTTACAGGAGCTTCAACTGTAACCAGATCATATAGTTCTTCGTGCTCTCCATCTCGAATTTTGGTTATATTTTTTTGTACTGCTCTTATTTCTTCCAATTTATTGTTCTCCCATTTATTAATGCTTTATTATACTACCTGGAGCATTTTACCGGGCCGGCCTGAACCAGGTAACGCGTGTAATTGTTGATACCCAGGAAATCTTCAGGGAAAAGGTGTTTTGACATCTTTGGAACCTCCTTTATATTTATGATGATGTAACTTCTGCTCAGACAAGCCAATATCCTGCATAGCGCGTCACGGGAATTAAGCCGGCCGGCCACAGTACAGGCCGGTTTAAAAAAGTGCCCCCGGTGGTTTACCCGGGGACACTTAAAGGTTTCTTTCATGCAATTTGAAATCAGTTTAGCGCTGGCCGCTTATAAGCAGCAGCTTTTCTTGAAAGCACTGACTACTGAACGCTTGCTCATTGATTCGCTTAAACATGTGCAGCCGTGATGATGATTGCTGCAGCAAACCTCTGCATGATCATCCTTTTCAGAAACCTCTGCAGGCTTATATTCCACTGCTGAAAACTTGCCTAAACCGTGGCTAAAGCTCTCTTCGTGGAGAAATTTGGTTCCCGGATGATCCGCCGCAGGACAGGGCCACTGCAGTCCTTGTTCAACTAACCGCTGATAGTCCAAGCCACTATAATCAGGGGTCAGAGCAGTTATCTCATCAAAGACATCCTCCGGCCCGGCATAATCCCATTCCAAACCAAACCATTCAGCCAGTTCGACAAGGATCGCCCAATCGGGGAAAACCTCATGCGGAGGCTCTAAAGCCGGCTGGCTAAGCTGAACCCTCCGCTCGGTGTTGGTATAGGTCCCCAGTTTTTCAGCAAAAGAAGCAGCAGGCAGGACAACATCAGCGAGTGAAGCAGTTTCAGTCATAAAGATATCCTGAACGACTAGAAAATCAAGATTGTTCAGGTAGTCTGCTTTTTGATCTTTATCTCCACCACAGGAAGCTGGATTCTCACCCATGATATACATCGCTTTTATGCTGCTCTTTTTGCCTGCTTCGAATGCTTCAGCAGCACTCTGTCCGGGGTTTTCACTTAGTTTAACACCCCAGGATTTGGCAAACTTTTCATGAACTTCTTTGTTCTTAAAATGCTGATAACCGGTTAAAACATTGGGCAATGCACCCATATCGGATGAACCCTGCAAATTATTTTCTCCGTAGGGCAGATAAACCCCCGCAGATTCTTTGCCGACATTACCGGTCAACAGGGCCAGGTTAGTCAATCCTTTGACAAATTCAACCCCGCCAGTTTTTCGATCAACACCGGCATCAGATACTATGGCCGCCTTTTCAGCTGAAGCATAAGCACGGGCTGCTGAACGAATATCTTCTGCATTGAGACCGGTTATGCCAGCGACATATTCAGGGGTGTACTTATCCACTGCTTTTTTCAGCTCGTCAAAACCTTCCGTGCGCTTTTCGATAAAAGCTTTGTCAAAAAGGTTTTCCGCAATAATCACATTAGCCAGGCCATTCACCAGGGCCAGTTCAGTGCCCTGCTGTAAAGGAAGGTCGAGATTAGCAACATCGACCAGGTTGACCATCTCAGGGGTTGCCACGATCAACTGCGCTCCGTTTTGAGCAGCTTCACGCACCCGGTAATCAATAATCGGATGGGTTTCTTCCGGACTAGCTCCAATAACCAACACTGCGTCAGTTTTAGCTAATTCATCAATGCTGTTCGTGGTCGCCGCATTCCCAAATGCTTCCATCATGCCGTCCACAGAAGCAGCGTGGCAGTGCCTGGTGTAGCTGTCAACATTATTCGTGCCCAGGGAACGGATCAACTTCTGGAAAAGATAGTTGTCTTCGTTGCTCGCCTTTGGTGAACTCAGGCCCATCAGGGCATCTGACCCGCAGCGCGACTGAACATCTTTAATATTGTCGACAATATAGTCAAGCGCTTCTTCCCAGCTAACTTCAACAAAAACACCATCTGATTTTACCATGGGCGCAGTAACCCGATCACCGCTGTGCACAAAATCCCAGCCGAATTTACCCTGGACACAAAGGTGCCCCCGGTTAACCGGGCTTTCTTCATCAGGACTGACCCCAATAACTTCGTTAGCCTTGACATGCAGATTTATATTACAACCTAAGCTGCAGTAAGGGCATACGGCAGGGACACTTTCACTCTGCCAGGGACGGCCCTTTCCGGTTACATATTTCGGGATCAGGGCACCCACCGGGCAATTATCGATACACATTCCACAGAAAACGCAGGAAGATTCTTCAATCGAATCCTCAAATCCGGGACCGACGTTAGTCACAAAGCCGCGCTTGGTAAAAGCGATTGCACCGGCTCCGACTACTTCCTGGCATTTGCCGACACAAATGCCGCAGAGAATACATTTGTTCATATCCCTGACAAAGAAAGCATTGGTGTCATCAAAGGGGAGGTCTTTGACTGCTCCCACATATTCACTGGATGCTACCCCATACTGATAGCAGTAGTCCTGCAGTTTGCATTCTCCGGTTTTTTCGCAGGTAATACAATCCAGAGGGTGGTTAGCCAGCATCAAGCTGAGCACAGATTTACGGGCTTTAACCACTCTTTCAGATTCTGTATGAACTACCATGTCCGGGCCGGCCGGGGCAACACAGGATGCAACCAGGGCCCGCGCTTTTTCCACTTCAACCACGCAAATACGACAAGCTCCGTTGGGAGGCAGTTCCGGATCGTGGCAAAAAGTCGGAATGTCAATATCCAGCTGCCGGGCAGCTTCAAGAATCGTTGTTCCCGGCGCCACTTCAACTTCTTGTCCATCAATGGTTAGTTTAATTGCTGACATCGGCTTCACTCCCTACACGTGTAATCATGATGCAATCCTGGCGGCATTTTTCAATACAACTGCCACAGCGGGTACAAAGATCCTGATCAATCTCATGAGGTTCTTTTTTCTCGCCCTTGATTGCATCAACCGCACAAGCCCTGACACAAGCTCTGCAACCAGTGCAGTTTTCAGCATCAATTTTGTAATTAAATAAGGGCTTACAAATACCCGACTGGCAGTAATTTTCATTGATATGCTCTTCATATTCATTTCGGAAGTAGCGGATTGTGCTTAAGACCGGGTTCGGGCAGGTCTGACCAAGCCCGCAAAGAGCGCTGTCCTTGATACTATGAGCCAGACTGTCGAGAGTTTCCAAATCTTCAGGGATACCATTTCCTTCAGTAATGCGGTCTAAGATTTCAAGCATCCGCTTGGTCCCTTCCCGGCAGGGAGTGCACTTTCCACAAGATTCTTTCTGGGTAAAACTCAAGAAATAATTTGCCAGGTCAACCATACAGGTTCGGTCATCCATGACTACCAGACCACCGGACCCCATAATTGCACCGGCCTTGGTCAGTGAATCGTAATCGATAGGCAGATCAATTAATTCTTTGGGTATACAACCACCCGATGGACCACCGGCCTGGACAGCCTTGAAATCGCGTCCACCTTTTATTCCACCGCCGACGTCGTAAATAACCTCCTCAAAGGTGATCCCCATCGGCACCTCACAGAGGCCGGTGTTCCGAATCTTTCCGGCCAGGGCAAAGACCTTGGTTCCTTTGCTGCCTTCAGTGCCGACCTTGGCAAATGCAGCTGCGCCCCCTTCTTTTACAATCAAGGGGATATTGGCCAGGGTTTCAACATTGTTAATCGTTGTCGGTTTACCAAAAACTCCCACCTGGGCAGGGAAAGGCGGCCTTGGACGGGGCATCCCCCTTTTGCCTTCAATAGAGGCTAACAGAGCTGTCTCCTCGCCACAGACAAAAGCTCCGGCACCCTCTTTAATATTTATTTTAAAATTAAAGTCATAGCCAAGAATATTTTCTCCCATTAAACCGTATTCCTTGGCCTGTTCGATTGCTTTTTTAAGCCTGTCAATAGCAAGGGGATATTCGGCCCTGCAGTAAATATATCCTTCATCAGCCCCGCAGGCCCGGCCGGCAATCAACATCCCTTCCAGCAAGGCGTGAGGATCCCCTTCAAGGATACTGCGGTCCATAAATGCACCGGGGTCACCTTCATCAGCATTACAAACGATGTATTTTTTGGGTCCGGGTGCTTTGTTCGTAAAACCCCATTTCACTCCGGTCGGAAAACCGGCACCTCCGCGGCCGCGCAGTCCGGCATCCTTGACTTCATCACAAATAGCCTGCGGTTCCATTTCCATAGCCCGGGTTAAAGCCCGGTAACCGCCACGCATAATATACTCATCGATGCTTTCGGGATCAACAATCCCGCTGTTGCGTAAAACATTAAACTTCTGTTTGGAATAAAAAGGTATTGTATCGTAAAAACGAGCCGGAGCGTCTACATCCGGACCCTTGTAAAGCAAACGTTCGACAATTTCTCCACCAACTAAGTGACTTTCAACTAACTCTGCCATATCTTTTGGCTTCAGGCGGCAGTAAAAAACCTCGTCCGGGTAAATAACAATAATCGGCCCAACCTCGCAAAACCCGGGACAACCGCCCATAACCAGGCGATATTTATCTTTAACCCCATGTTTTTCAAGTTCTTCATTCAAAGCCTCTGCGACTTTGGTTGAACCAGACGAAAGGCAGCCTGTCGCCCCACAAATCATAATGTGCTTTTCGTACACTATATTTTAACCTCCTTCTCCCTGGTCTTATTGATTAGCAAATCACAAAATCATCGTCC
>PWEB01000229.1 GCA_003553305.1 Syntrophomonadaceae bacterium | reverse complement strand
CTCACCATAGTCACCATCGTCTTTGTTTAAAGAAATTTGACGACTGTTAAATCCTTTTATATCATTATAGAAGTTTTCTTCAGTAAATTCTAAGTTGTTAATGGTTTTTTGCGTTTCATTTTGTACAGCTACCGGTTCTTTTTTGTCATAAGGACGAATTCCTTTGTCCTCTAATTTACTATAATATCCGTGGTCATTATGTAAATATAAATACATTTTACCGCTGTCATTAGTGGATACAGATGGGTTAATTTCAGTGAACTTTTCACCAATAACAACGGCATCGTTATCTTCGTCTGATTTTGGCGTAAATGCGAGTTGGTATGTTAATGAGTATTTTTCAGCGCTATCTTTACTTATATAAAGAGCTTCATCAAAATTGTGGTCGTTTCCACCATCGGTAAGTTTATTCCTGTCATTTTCTTCAAAATAACCTTCAGCGCTTTCAACTAATGGTAGTTTTTTTGTTTCATCAAAAACTGTATTTTCTGGTAAAGGTGTATAATTGTTCATTAAGGTAAAATGGAAGTTTTCAAATTCCCCGTTTTCGTCACCATAGTTAACAAGTCTGCGCCACAAACCATAGGGTCTATCATAATTAGGATAACTAGATGAGGTATCCTCATCAGAAAAGAAACTTAAGAAACTGTTCCAAGCCTGTCTCAATCCACTAACGGAATTCCCTTCGTTTTCAACCACTTCATAACCGGCAACAATATTGTCATCAAATCCCATAGTAAACGATAATACATTTTTACCGCCTTTAGTTATTACTGGCCAAAGCAACGCTTTTTTTATAATAAAATCATCCGTGTAAATGTCGGGGTGTTTTTTTAGCATTCCATCTGTTCTAATTAAAGAAAGAGAAACAGGAAACTTTTTAGACCTTTTGGCTAACGGTGATATAATTTGTTTAAGAAGTTTGTTTTTAACATAAGTGTCATTTTCTCTTGCGTCTCTTTTTTGGGGTTCGCTACTATATTCAATGTATTCTGTATAAATATCATTCCTGTCCATTGAACGACCCAATGCTGGGTTTTCGAAAGGACGATATTCCCTGTCAACAGAAACGAATTTAGCTAAACGATTAAAGTCTCTTGATGCTTCATAAGCCGTTTCACTAAAATCTTGATAAAATTGCGTTTCTTTTTCAACTACAATTTCTCGGTTAGACGTAACTTGTCCAAGTTCTTCATTGTTCTCACGGGTGTTAATTTTTCCATATCGTATAGTTGGTACACCCATACGCTGTGCAATACCATAGTTTCCTAGCGATGCACGCTTAAAGTTAATCAATGGGTCGTTTTGATTATTGATAACTTCAGTTGCTTTATCAATTATAGAAGTGTCTTCTTTATGCGCCTCGTGAACGGTGTCTGACATAGCAATGTATTTAACATTAAACGTAATGTACTTTAGAAAATCTTTATCTTTTTCAGTTAAACGATTTCCTTCAGGGTCGCTTGGTGAAATGTTTACTGCTAAATGACCTTCACCTACGTTAATGTCATCTGTAAATGTTCTTGCTTTTGCGACAGCCTCTAAGGCGTTTACGTATGTTTCACCATCCATATCTATTGGTTTTCCTTGTACAAACGCAAATTTTTCGCTAAGTGCTGCAAATATAACATTACTTAATTGTGTATTTTGAAATATATTACCAACGGTACCGCCAAAATCAATTTTGTTATCTCCATATCTAAAACTAGCAAGTTCAACTTGGTTTGAGCGTCTAAACGTTCTATTGAAAGAATAAACGTCAAAATCGGAACCAAACACTTCAAGTGCGGGATTTGATAAATCTTTAACACGTTTTTCAACTACATAAGGTAAAAGTGGAACTTCTATTTTCCTTGTTTCTCTTGTAAATTCAGGTAGTTGTGATGCCGGTGTACCGGGTTTAGAATAATTATATGTAACATACATTTCAGCCGTTATACTAACCAACCTAAATATATTATAGGTAAGTTCTAATTTACCGTTTTCTGGTAACAATTGATAATCTTCACTACGTAAACCTTTGTAAAAATCGTAACCCATTTCCATAACACTTGCGTTATCTTTTGCGTTAGAGTTTATTGTGTTGGTTAAAAATGCACGGTTGGTAGAGCCATAATCAAGAGTGTCTTGAGACTCTTCTATCGCAAAAATGTCCTCCATTTCAAGAACAAAATCCCCTTTTCGTTCATTAAAGAAACGTGCGTCTAATTCATAATCGCCCTCCGCCAACTTATATAACCTAGATATTGCGTTTACATATTTTAATGCATTGTTAATTGACTCTCGCATTGTGTACTTTCTCATAAACAGTTGTGGTGCTGGTAATTTTTCTAATTTTGATTTTAGTTCGTCGTTAATTTTAAAAAGTCTGTATTTCTCGTGGTTACTGTTCTTTTCTAATGGATATACATCTCTAATTCTTTTTATAACGTCATACATGGTATAACGTTTGGGATTTTCAACAACAAACTCAAATATAGTTGTCCAAGTAAAATTGTAGTTGTCGTCAACGTTGTCATTGCCAGATAAATCGTCTTCTTCATAAACTTTAATTTCTAATCTGTATGTACCCTCGCCATTTTCTTTATCAAATGTAATCGGGTTTTCTGAAAAGTTAGACACCTGAGTTATTACTTCTTCGGTTATTTCTTCAGATAAAGAGTCGGTGGTTTCCGAAAACTCAACTTTTCTTATTTCGGCACTAAAATCTGCTTCTTTTACATCACTAAAATGAGTTTCCCCTTCGTCATCTATTTCTTGTGTTTGATATTTAAACTTTCCAATGGGTTCAAAAGTAACATCTCTTAAATCATATCGGTTTTTTACATCTGGAATTCCGGGGTGTTCCCAAGATGCTTTATAGACGAGTATTGTATCTGCTACAGAATACCTATCACCACCATACTCAATATAAAAGTCGTTATCAAAAGGGGCTGGTATTTCTTCAATTATCGGTTGGGTAAAAGCCAAAGCGTTAACAATAGAATAATCAAGTTTGTGAGTTAATTCAATTAAGGACAACTCGTGTCGGTAAAGGTAAGGTGGTTGTTTTGTTAATGGTTCAACGTTGTCTTCGGCAACAAGCATGTTGTATGTTTTTTTAAGGTCTCCGTTAGAATATACTTCAACTTGAACATGACTAAGTACTTTTTGGGCTTCAGATTTTTCAGAATAAGAAATCGTCATGCTTCCTACGTCGAGTTCTTCCGCTAAACGCTCTTTAATACTTAATCCAACAGCCGTTTGTTTGGTAACGTCTTCACCATTTAAATATACTTTAAGTTCCATTTAGTAACCTCCTAAATACCCTCACCTGAGTTGCCTTCTCGAAAAGGTAATATTTGATTTTGTCGTCTGCGTTGGGTGTCTAACTTTTGCGTTTCTCTGGCTAGCTCAAATGTTCTTTCCAATGTTGTACTTGCTATATTTCTTATCATTTTTATAGGGCTTGTAAAATTAAGAACGTCTCCTTGTCTTTGCTCCCTAAATCTATTACCTGTAACGGTTCCCTGTATCTTGTTCGCAGTGTTCAAACCTGAAACTATTTGTTTTTTAGCAATTTTTAATGCAGCCAAACCCACAAATCCTTTTCCAAGGGCGCCCATTTTTGCTCCGCTTGTCTTTTGACCGATGGGCGGTGATGTACCACCAGGTACTTTATTTGTCCTACCGGGTGATTTTTTGTTTTGGGTTTTAGTCTTAGTTGATGTTGGCGAACCTTTATATTGTTGCATTCTTATAGTTACTGTAATATCCATATAGTTACCACCTAAACCTCACCATTGACAACACCAGTATCTTCATCAACGGAAATTTTAATATTCTTTAAATCAAAAACACCACCTAGTTTTCTTTCGACTGAATTAGCTATAGTAATATCTAAAATAAAATTTGAATTATAATATAATCTTGCATACTTTATAATATAAGAAGTAGAACCGTCTGATTGGATTTTAAAATTCGTAAATTTTAACTGTTCCATAATTCCGTTAGAAGGGGACAAAAAACTAATTTCTTTCTTTTCGGTCTCTTCAAAAGTACCGTCATTATATTCAAGATAAAGGGAAACTAAATTTGTGTTTCGTCTAACAGTAAGTAATATTTCATTTCTTATATACTCACTTAGAGCCATTGTTTTCGCCTTTCGGTTTAAACACGGGGGTTCCTTTTACTTTACTTGTTTTAATTTTTATTTTTTGGTCTTTCTTCATATTATTCATCTGCCGGCTCCTTCAAAGTTAATTTAAATTCTTCTGGGTCAAACTCGACTTTACCTTCCATATTAAAAGTAATTGGTGTTTCTAGTTCAAACCTAAATAGTTTAACTTCTTCACCTTCATAGTCACTACAAACTAAATCTGCGTAATAAAACGTTGGGCTATCACCCGCTGCTTGTCCACTAATGTTGATTTCAATTTTAGATTGGTTATATAAAGTAGCTGAGAAACCGTCAGTCGGTACAATGTCTCCCGCTTTATCAATTCCCCAATCTTCACTTGACAAAGTAGGGGAATAAAAATCATTTGTTTCCGGAACGGCATATTGGTCATCATCAGCTACTAAGTAAACCTTGTCAATCATTTCTCTTAAATCTTCTTTATATATAATCTCGTTTGTTGTTGTTTCATAAGCACCGTTATCTGGGTAAATCCAGGGGCTTTCTACTCCAAATTCAAAATAAAGTTCGTCAACTGTAAAAACACCACCGGTGCCTTGAGTAAAAGTGTCTGCATTAGTAGGGGTTTCAACATCAATATCTATAAAGATTTTTTCTGGTGCGGTTACTGGGTATATTGGTTTACCCCAAAGTTTTACTAAT
>PWEB01000099.1 GCA_003553305.1 Syntrophomonadaceae bacterium | reverse complement strand
TAAATTGCTGTTGATTTCAATCATCATAACAAACCCCCCCATCAGTGTCAACAATAGTTTCTGATTGTAACTCCCATTAAAACAGTAATCAAAGGCAGGATTAAGAACCAGCAGGGACGAATTTATAAACTAAGGAATGAAGGGAGGACGAACTATAAATGCCCTATCTTGAAATTGAAGGAAGGCGCTGTTATTATGTTGGAGATCCGACCAGGGAAGGGATCCCGGTTGTATTCTGCCATGGTTCCGGTGGTGGACACCACCACTGGCTTTATCAGTTGAAAAAACTGCCGGGCATAATTAACCCCCTGGCCGTTGACCTACCCGGACACGGGCGCTCGGAAGGTTCCCCCAAAGATGAAGTTGCAGCTTACCGTGAATGGCTGCACATTTTTAAAATTACCACTGGAATCGGTTCTTTTGTCCCGGCCGGTCATTCTTTGGGCGGAGCGATTGCTTTATCTTACACTCTTGAGTATCCCTCTGAAGTCCGGGGATTAATCCTGGTAGGCAGCGGAGCCAGGCTAAAAGTCCTGCCTGCTTTTCTGGATGAACTCCGCCAGGGAAGCATCCCGGATACATTAATTGATTATCTGTATTCACCTAAAACACCTAAAAAAATGATTAAACAGTCCCAACAGGAAATAGAGGCTGCTGACCCGGCAGTATACCTCGCTGATTTAAGCGCCTGCGATAAATTCGATGTTATCGAAGAACTAAGCCGTATCAAACAGCCGACCCTGATGATTTGCGGCGACGAAGACCGCCTTACCCCGGTTAAATACAGTAATTTTCTCGAGGAACGTTTAAAACAGGGAAACCTTGAAGTGATCGAAGGGGCCGGGCACATGGTAATGGTTGAAAAGCCGGGTGAAGTAACCCGGGCCATAACCCAATTTATCGAGGAGGCCTTATAATGAATAAAAAGCGCAGCTACTTTAATCTGGATGTAACTTTGGAGGAAGCTAAAAAAAATTTTTCGATCCTTGACCCGAACCTGGTTGCTGAAAGAGCAAAAGTTGATTTTGACAGCAAGACAAAAACACTTACGCTCCCTTTTATCAACCGGAAGTATCTGATCAACCACCCTGCTGGTGAAATTTTTGCTGAGGATGGCAGCCCCGCTTCACAATATCTGTCAATCATCATGCTCCATTACCTGGTCACCGCTGACGGCACCCCCCTGACCGGTCGATGGATCGCATACCGGCACCTCCCTGGCGGAGATATTTATAATGAGCCTTTCAGGAAAAGAGCAATCACTCCTTTCCTAAAAACATTCGAAGATCAACCAGAACGCTTCCGCGAAGCAGCAGAAGCCCTGGGTGGTCACCAACAATCAATTAGTGGAATTGGAATGTCTGTGCCGGTCTTACCGATGGTTCCGCTTTGCTTTGTTCTATGGCCGGGTGATGAGGAAATATCCGGTTCAGCAAATATCCTTTTCGATGAAGCAGCGCCGTCTTACCTGCCCACAGAAGATTATGCCCACCTGCCGGCAATCGTCAACGGGGCAATGAAAGAACAAATCAAGTAAATCTAAATTTCGCGGCGGCCATCGAGGGCACGGCTAAGGGTTAACTCATCGGCGTACTCGATATCTCCACCAACGGGAAGGCCAAAAGCAATCCGGGTCACCCGGATTGAAAGAGGGTGAAAAAGCCTGGCCAGGTAACCGGCAGTGGCATCCCCCTCGACATTGGGGTTGGTAGCAATGATCACTTCACTTACACCAAGTTCTTCAATGCGCCGGACCAGTTGATCGAGCTTTAATTCTTCGGGCCCAATCCCGTCAAGGGGGGAAAGGGCCCCATGCAAAACATGGTAAAGGCCCTGATATTGACCGGTTCTTTCGAGGACAAAAACATCCCGCGGTTCCTGCACAATACACAACAAGCTCTGATCACGTTTTGGATCATTGCAGTACGAGCACTGGTCTGCTTCAGCAAGGCAGCCGCAGGTTGAACAGTATGCCAGTTTATCCTTGGCTTCAACCATGGCCCTGGCAATAGCAACCACTTCTTCGCGAGAACAATCAAGCAAAAAGAAGGCTAATCTTTGAGCAGTCTTCGATCCGACACCAGGAAAACGACAGAACACATCAACTAACTTATTTAACGTCCCCGGAAAGATCATCGGTATCTTCGACTGCCTCCTTTTAATTAACTAGATTTACATCAACTATTAAAACATTCCCGGTGGTAGATCAATACCGCCGGTTACTTTCTGCATTTCGGAAGAAACCATTTCATCAACCCTTTGAAATGCCTCGTTAACAGCAGCAATGATCATATCCTGAAGCATTTCTCGATTGTCTTCACTTATCGCTTCGGGATCGATCTCCAGCGAAACCAAGTTTTTCTGACCATCTGCAACTACACGCACTGCCCCGCCACCACTGGAGCTTTCTACGGTTCTTGAGGCAATCTCTTCCTGCTTCCGGCTCATTTCAGCCTGAGCCTTCTGCAGTTGCTTCATCATTTTTGACATTCCTCCATTAGGCATCACTACACCTCCTCTCAGATTCAGTCAGGTTCTATAAGTTTTCCGCCAAATATTTCCATCGCGTCTTCTGCACTCGGTGCTTTCTTGCTCTTTTCGCCCTGACCATGTTGCTCTCCGCTACTATAACTGGCTTCGGTTTGAGATTGGTCGACTTTAACCTGATCAGGATAAGCCGGTCCAGCTTGAACTGATTCAGGTTTATTTTCAGAGGGTAAATAAACTTCAGAATTTGCATTTGCGTTTGCATTTGCGTTTTCTTCTTCACTCATTTCTTCCTTTATAATTGCCTTCACCCTGACCGGCATAAGACAATAATTCGACAGCACTTCCTCGACAAGCTTACGATGGTTGTCTTCGGAAATCCTCATCTGGTGTATAGAGTAATCAGTAGAATACGCCAGGCAGACCAGTTCTCCACGAAAATCTTCCAACTCGGCAGGCTCTAACCAGGCTGCAGTACTTTTTTGTTTCTTCTTTAATTCCTGAAGAATACGAGGCCAAAAATCCTTTAAATCGGCCAGGCTGATCGGTTCTTTTCCAGAACCTTCTTTTCCAGAACCTTGTGTTGTTTCTTGTTCATCAACCTGCCCTGCATCCCTTACGGCACTTTTTGGATCCTCACTTTTATGAGCAGAAACTTTCTCATCTTGTTTTGTATGAACCGGTTCTTTTTTCTGTGGTACTTTTTCTTCAGCTCTTTTTTCTTCATCCGGCTTCAAAACTGGCGCAGGCTGAACACGGCCATGAAGCAGACGAAGTAAACGTATTAGAGCGACCTCTAAAATAAACTGGGGAAAATGAGCGTGACGGAGTTCACCGCTAACTTCATGTAATAGTTCAACAGCATCCAACAGTAAGTGCCGTGATATTTGGCCGTGATAACTATCAACTATAGTTTCGAATCCATGTAATTTCTGTTTCCCGGACTGGCCTTTAGTTTCACTATAAAGCAACAAACGGCTGAACACAAAAGTCAGGTCACGCATCAATAACTGCAGATCGCGTCCACTGTAAACCACCTGCTCAATGATCTCAAGTCCGGATTTCGGATCATTATCTACCGCCGCCTTAATCAAAGCATCAATCGTTTCAGTCCTGGTTGCCCCGGTTACGCTGCGCACATGCTCTGCACTAATTTGCTCTTCACCGTAAGCAGAACACTGCTCGAGGATACCCAAAGCATCTCGCAGTGAACCATCAGCAAGCCGGGCAATCAGCTGGATCGCTTCGTGATCAGACTTCCATTTCTCGTGATCCAGAATATGCTCCATGCGATGCTTGATCTGATCAACTGTAAGCAGGTGAAAATCGAAACGCTGACAACGTGATACAATCGTTGAAGGAAGCCTTGAAGGGTCTGTGGTAGCCAGGATAAAAACCACATTCTGCGGAGGTTCTTCCAGGGTCTTCAGAAAAGCATTACAAGCTTCTGTGGTCAACATATGTGCTTCATCAATGATATAAACCTTGTAGCGACTTTCAGCGCTTGCATAGCGGGTTCTTTCCCTCAGTTCACGTATTTCATCAATACCACGATTCGAAGCGGCATCCATTTCAATGACATCAATAGAAACCCCTGCAGCGATATTCTGACAAGGGTTACAGGTGCCACATGGTTCAGGAACTGGGTACTGCTCACAATTCATCGCTCTGGCCAAAATTTTCGCGGTGGTAGTCTTACCGGTCCCACGGGGCCCGCAAAAAAGATAAGCATGCGCAAGCCGCCCACTACTCAGAGCATTACTCAAAGTCCGGGTTATATGTTCCTGACCAGTCATATCATCAAATGTCAATGGGCGATGCAGTCGGTACAGGCTCTGATAAGCCACGGTAACTAAACACCTCAGATTTCCTTTGCCTATTCAATCCTTATAAATTAAGGCCGTGCACCTGCCTTTGACCGCCAACCCCAAGCGCTTTCCAGGCAGTTAGCTCCGGCTCGGCGCACCCGTGGCACCCGCAAATGCTCACATACCGCTGCTTCCTTCCGGACCTGACGGGGTTCATGAGTTTGCGCCGCACGGGACCAGGCCTTCGGCACCACTTACCTGATGCTGACCCTGAAGCTGAACGGCCGTGGGCAGGAATTCAACCCCGCTATAGCGGATTGCGGGTTCAGGGCACCGCTACCTCCCCGTCTAGCACGACCAAGCCTAAAAATTGGCGGAGAGAGAGGGATTCGAACCCTCGAGACGAAGTTTTGCTCCGTCTACTCGCTTTCCAGGCGAGCGCCTTCGACCAACTCAGCCATCTCTCCGCGCAAAACTATATCATCTTAGCAGGCATATTATACAATGAAAGCAACCCGCATTTCAACCACTTGCTATTTATTGTTATCATTAAAAACC
>PWEB01000200.1 GCA_003553305.1 Syntrophomonadaceae bacterium | reverse complement strand
GAGGCAAAAACAGCAGGGTCCTCGGTTGTATCATAAACACCGATGGAAAAATTATAGTATGGAGCTTGATAATAAGGCAAATCAGAATCAGTTTCAAAGATAATATTTATATCATTAGTATCTTCATGAGCTTCTGCATAAACATAATACACTGTATTTATATTAAGAGTGGTATTACTTCCCTGAGAAATATCCCAAATGTGTCTTTCCTCTTCTGCTGTGTCTGCTATCCGAATTAATGTTCCTGAAGACCACCAAAAATTAGTCCGGTCTCCATTATAATTAGGTTCAAACTCTATGCCTCGAAGAGTAAAGTCTCTTAAAGGAGAGCCTACAGCAATAGCTTGAGTCTGTACTGTTTTTGGAGAAATATTTCCTCCCTCAAAGAATCCTTCTTCTTCACCATAAAAGTGGTGGTCTAAAAGAGTGTTAAAATTCTCTTGTGCAGTATATGTGGCATCAATGTAGGTACGAAGTAATTCTGGCATACTTACAGAGACAACCGTTTCGTCGGATGATGTTTCTGTTTCTTCTGGCATGGTTTCCTGTGCCATTGTACTCCATTTACTTTCCCACTCGTTTTCATCGATTGCCTTCACTCGGGCTTCGTATGTTTCTGCGAACTCAAAGTCAAGTTCTATTTCAGTTTCCTCGGTGGAAATCTCCATCCAGCTACTCGACCCTTCTTTTCGATATTGAACCTTATATTCTACTACATTATCTCCCACGGGATTTTCATCCCAAAATACCTTGCCCGTAACGTCGTCCTTTCCCACAGCTGTTATGGAGATATACACCGTGGAATCAGAAGAGAGGTCGTCTTTAAATAAGGCATTGAGGTCCAAACTGGTGCTGTCTTGAGAAAGTTCCACCAGATTTTCGGAGTTGAAAGTATTGACCAAATCTGCTTTTATATCATATCGAGTAAAATACGGCTCTGTGTTCCTGCCCCAATGAGCCTTGACCCGGTAATCAAAATCCTCAATTACTTCAAAAGAGGTGGGGTTAACCGGAGCAGGGGCCCGGTCGTCTACCTCATAAGAGAATCCTACATTAGAGGGGACTTCTGGTGGACCAATTAGGTGTGACTCTGACCATATATCTTCGTTATCAAAATATCCCGGGTTCACTTCCGGATGAGCCACCGAATCATAGGCAGCTACCGACACATTCCACGCTGTGTGCTTTGGTACTGGTACCGTAACATAGTGGTTTTCGTCTTCTGTCTCCTCCAGTGTATCTAACGGAATCCATTCTTCGATGTCGTCTGCCTCATTCCCCTCGTAAGGTACGTTCTCTAACTTCACGATGTAACCCAAAACCTTTCGACGAACTCGGTCTCCGGCACTTAGTGACATTCCTGTAAATAAATCATACCTCGAAAAAGTATCTGGTAGATATATCCTAATAGAAGAAGGGTTTATTACTATGTCGGCTTCCATCAAAACTAGAGGGTAAATCCCCGGATGATAGAGGTCAATACTATTTGACGCAGAATATTCTCCCCCCCGATTCATTGCAGCTATATAAAACGTATATTGTGTCCTCTCTGGTGTTTCAAATTTAAGACTCAATCATATCACCACCTTATAAAGTCCCATTTTCTATATCTTGGGACCAGAATTTACCTTGAAAAAGAATCTGCCCAATTTCTCGAAGTTTACCATCAATTAAAGTAATTGTAGTATTTACTGCATCAAGTTCTGGTGTAATTGTATTATCTTGGGGAAAAATTATTCCTAAAGTTTCTTCAAATACTTTTGCTACATCATCATTTTCTTGTAAGGTTGTATCAATAATTTCATAAGTACCATCTAATTCTAAAGTACCATCTACTTGTTCTATATTTGTAAATAATGACTGCTTTGCTCTCATTTGAATAGTAGTTGGAGTTTCAGTAGTTATTGTTACACTCCCACCTTGGCGAACACTTTTCCAAGTATCTCCTCCATCAGTTGATATTTCTAAATTTATCCATGTTCCATCAGGAGTATCTATTACAGTTTTTGCCAAACTTATTTCCACTATACCCTTGTATTTAAATCGTATCTGAGGACTGAGTCGATAACCTTTTTCCTTATACTCTCCAATAGCTTCATCTTCAAAAGCTAAAACAACTGTATTATTACTCGTAACAGTATCATTTAAAGTTCCTCGGAGAAAATCATTATCTGAAGTTTCTAT
Organism: Syntrophomonadaceae bacterium; assembly: GCA_003553305.1. Taxonomy (GTDB): domain Bacteria; phylum Bacillota; class Dethiobacteria; order DTU022; family DTU022; genus B1SED10-74M. The sequence continues at coordinate 2,669 of PWEB01000200.1, read as the reverse complement.
TCTTTCAATTGAATCTACCAAAACACTTTCCCCCCCCCTTAAATAAACGCCTGATTATAGCTATAATCAACATTATCCCTATTAACTTCTATATATCTTTTAGTAGTATTAATATCTGTGTGTCCTAATAGTTCTTGAATAACCTCTATAGGTGTATTTCTTCTACTTAAAGTAGTAGCAAAAGAATGTCTTAATTTATGAGGTGTTAGTTTAATTTCTAAATTAACTATATTTCCTACATCTCCAATATGTCTTTGAATACTTTCTGTACTCATTCTTTGATTATAATTTGATTGTAAAACCCACTTATGATTATCACTTCTATTATTTTTATACCTCTCCAATAATAATTTAGCCCTAATAGACATTTTAGTGACTCTAGCTTTATCACCTTTACCATGTTTTACTAAAATTTCTCTATTATAAAAATCTATATCTTCCCAATTTAAATCATAAGCTTCACTAACTCTTATACCAGAAGAGTATAATAACTCAAATAGCATTATTTTAAAATTATCTTTAACATCAATTCTAATTTGCTCTATTTCCTCTAATTTCAAATACCTTCGCTCATTATCATTAAAACTAGGTTTTTGTATTCTATCAGTTGGATTTTCTTCCATGTAACCTTCCTCAGTTAAAAAACTAAATAAGGATTTGAGAATATTAATTTTGTTTACTAAAGTTGATTTTTTAATACTTTCACTGCGAAAAGCTAAAAATCCTCTTATATCAGTTGTTGTCACATCTAAAAGATTTTTTTCTATAAAATCCAAAAACATATTAAAGTCATAACTATAATTATTAATAGTATTTTTTGAGTACCCTCTTAATTTAAAGACTGAAAAATATTCATCTAAAAGTTCTTGATTAGTCATTTTATACCCCTCCTTTTAGTGGTTATTTATATTATAACATAAAAAGAGGGGTTTGTCAAGTATTTTTTTAAATTAATTTTATTTAGATTTTGCTAAGTCTTTAGTTGTCCAATGCTTACATTTTAAAATTTTTCCTATAGTGGTTATAGAAGTTTTATACTTATTTGCTAATTTTCTTTGAGTTATATTTGTTTCAAAATATTCTTTAATGATTTTTATTGATTGTTTTTTGCTAAATTTACTTTTCTTTCTTTTGGCTTTTGAAATATTTCTAGACATTTTTTCTCTTATTTCTTCTGAATGTGTTTTACCATAGTAGGGGTGGTTTTCCCCTTGTCTTAACTCTAAAGTGCCATTTTCTTTTAGAGTTTTTCTCATCTTTTCCTTAATTTCATCTGGTGTTTTTTGTCCTGTTCTAGGATGGTCTTCCCCCTCTCCTAAAGTTAATCCGCCTTTATGTGTATTATACCCTTCACCATTAAAGGTATCATAAAAAGAAATCCAATAAATTTCTCTGTCATTTAGTTTATGTTTATTACATTTTTCTATAATTTCTTTGCTGAAGTTTTCTTTTCCATATTTATTTATAGCCCTAGTTATTAATTGATTATTATCTACCCAACAATGTTCTTTCCATCTCCTGTCTAAACTTCTCCTAGTCTGTCCTATATACTTTTTATTATTTATATTATTTGTAATACAATAAATAACACCTTCTTTTGACAAATAACCACCCCCTTTAAGTGAAACAATATCTTCTACTATTGTTTCACTTATTGTTCTGCCTTTAATTCTTCTAATTCCTGCTCTAATCTATCTATCCTTTCTTCAATTGTTTCTTGATGTTCATTTTCTTTTTCTAGTCCTGCCTCAAATATCATATCAAAATTGTTTTTTATATATTCTTTGAGATTATTTCTGTTTGCTATAACAACTTCTGTTTCTTCATATTCATAAATAGTGTCTGTGCTTTCTTCATTTTCAATTTCTTTTTCTTCTATATTTCTCCTTTCATATTCTTTAATTTTAGGCTCTAAAGGTTTAATATATTTTTGCCTTAAATTACAGCTATTGTTTTATTCGGGAATCTTACCTTCTTCTACAAGATGGTCAAAGAACTTCTTCAAGCCCTCGCTATTCGTGGCATCCTTCATTTCAGTTGCTGTCTCATATTCTCCGAACTTTTCATTAAGGAAATCTAGACTAATTGCACCTTCAATCCATTCTCCGCTTCTTTTTCCAGCGTAAGGATTATAAGTTTGATTTTTTTTATCGTCATGTTCAGTTAAGATTTTCTTGAAATCCATTCTGTTCACCTCCACATATTAAGCAATACCAAAAACATTTATGCTAATTGTCATATCATCTTCTTCGTCATAATTAGTAACCTCTATTTCTCCATAAGGAGATTTTACGTCTATCAAGGCACTTTGTGGAACCCCTGACACTTCATCCCAAACAGTTTTCGTCCCATAATTAGTACCATATCCAGGAGACCTCCAGGTGATTCTTAACCTGTGTTCATTTCCGGCTCCTTGTCTTAATAATATACCTAGTTTTCTTGCTGGTATATGAAATTGTTCTGATACAGATGACCCAGGAGATATTGTTATGCCATGCAAAAAACTATCATCCGTAGAAGTTCCTATTTTTTTTACAATACTCCCAGATTGTTTTATATATCCCGGATAATCTTCCGTAAAAATTTCGTTGCCGTCTCCGTCAAGGTTTTTAACTCTCATCGCCAGCGTGTTCGTAACAACTTCTATAACTAAATCACTTAAATTTCCT
>PWEB01000032.1 GCA_003553305.1 Syntrophomonadaceae bacterium | reverse complement strand
GCAGCAATGCCCGACCCTTCGCGAACCAGTCCTAAAAGCAGGTGCTCGGTTCCTATGAAATTGTGATTTAAACGCTTGGCCTCTTCCTGGGCCAAAACCAAAACCTGCTGTGCTCTTTCTGTAAACCTTCCAAACATGAACATTTTGTTCACCTCTTCTTTACTAATCTGACTTCATAAAAAATCAGTTTATTTCTGTTCTTCCTTTTAGGATGCATCTATTTACTTGCTCAATCATCCTTCAGGTTACTCTTATTGCCCTTTGGCTTAACCTTTTCTTTCTGAAAACGCTCCAGGGTTGCTTTGATTTGAACCGGGCGCTCCAGGTTTCTTTCATTGTGATCCAACTCTCTGCCGGCTAACAGCTGCAGGCAGCCGGGTCGAATCAGGACTAAAAGTTCATTCAGTAATTTATGGTCTACCTGGCCGTTAATGAGACCTAAGTCGTAACCAAGACGCAAATCTGAGATTAATTCTATAGCTTCCTGAGAACTCATAATCTGCGAATATTTTAATGTCCCAAGTGCTCTCCAGGCTTTATCGGTCAGTTCTGCCCGCTTCTTGTCAAGCAAACCCTGTCGGGCACTCTGTTCCTGTTCAATGACCTGGCAAATCACGCTGCCCAGGTTGCTGACGATTTCTTCCTCACTATGCCCCAGGGTAACCTGGTTGGAAACCTGCAGCAGGCTGCCGATAATTTCAGTACCTTCACCGTATAACCCGCGGACGGTCAGGCCGACCTGGGAAAGAGCACCTAATAAACGGTTAATCTGCCTGGTCATAATTAAAGCGGGCAGATGCAGCATAACCGAGGCCCGTAAGCCTGTTCCGACATTAGTCGGGCATGCTGTCAGGTAACCGTAACGTTCATCAAAAACATAATTAAGTTCGCTTTCTAAAAGATCGTCATATTTTTCAGTTTCCTTCCAGGCTTCTTCCAGCCTCAGGCCCGGTAATATGGTCTGGATGCGCAGGTGATCTTCTTCATTGATCATAATGATTACTCCCTCGTCCCCGCGCATCAGCATCGCCCCGTTACTGGACTCATAAGCGAGAAAAGGGCTAATCAGATGCTTTTCAACCAAAGTCTGCTTCTCCAAATCAGATAGTTCGTTTATCTGCAGACGCTTGAAATCTTTAAATTTATCGCTGCTACCTGTAACACTGCTCACTCTGTCCAGGACAGTTCCGGTTTCCTGTTCTGAAGCAAGGCAAGAAAACTGGCTTCCTTCAATATTCCGGGCTGCACGCACCCGGGAACTAATCACTATTTCAGCTTCCGGCCCGCCGCCTTCCATCCAGCGGCTCAGGCTATATTGATCCTGTTTCACTGTTGATCCCCTCTTTAACTGTCATGATCGGTTCTGTTTTGATGATGGTCTGTGCCTCGGGAATCTTCTTCCTCCAGACTTTTTTCCATATCCCTGATTCTGTCACGTAATTGGGCTGCTTCCTCAAACTCTTCCTTTTGAACTTTTACCTGTAATTCTTCTTTTAACTGATCTAATTCACGCAAATATTTTACCCTGCGCTGGGCCCGGACCGGTATTTTACCGGTATGCGTTGAACTGGCATGAATGCGCCGCAGAAGCGGTTTTAAACTTTCATCAAACTCATTGTAGCACTCCCTGCAGCCAAGCCTGCCAATCTGGCTAAACTGGGCAAAAGATAATCCGCAGACTGAACACTGAGTTTTTGCGACATGCATCGATTCGCGGCTGCCCAGCAAATTCTGGTTTAACATGCTCGAAAACAGCTTGTGCAGTGAAAACTGGGGCTCAAATGAAAAATCAAGCTCCTCCTTTTGCCTGGCACACTGATCGCATAAAAACTCTTCAGTTTGCTTGCCATCAACACTCTTAATGATTTGAATATTTGCTTCATTAGCCTGACATTCCTGGCAAAGCATCCTATAAACACTCCCAACCGGTGGATTAATAACCCACTTTTAACAATTCTTCCAGCGCTGTACTAAACAGCTCTCGCTGCAGTTTCCTGGCTTGCGTCCTGCTAATCCCGCACGTATCAAAAACTCCGCTGCGAACTAGAGACTCCAGCAGACGGACTTCCCTGGTCGAAATAATCCTTTCTTCATGCATTCTTTTTAATAACTGCCTGACCTTATCAGGATCAAACTCCCCTCCGTTGAGACAGTTTATCACATCACGCCACGGCTTAACCAGCCCAGGTTCCACCCGGTAGATGCGGATACATCCACCCCCGCCGCGTCTGCTTTCTACCAGGTACCCTCGTTCCAGCGAAAAGCGCCTTTCCAGCACATAGTTAATTTGAGAAGGAACACATGAAAATTTGTTGGCCAATTCACGGCGCTGAACTTCAATATATGATTCTGTGCTTAAAGCCAAAAGCTTTTTTAAATATTCCTCTATATAGTCTGTCAGGTTCGGCATAGTATCCTTGCCCTTCCCATCTAAACAGGCCTGACTTTTTAAGTCTGACCTTCTCTGACCTTTGACTTTATATTATCTTGTTTGGGTAAAAGGAGCAAGTCCTGCGAAAAGCTTAAACTGTCTTCTTGGGTTATTGTGAGAGCATTTTAGCTTATTCAGCAGCTTTTGCGCTGTATTTCTCCTGATATCGCATCAATCTGATCTATCCTGATCCGATCCGACTTGACCTGATTTATCAGACCCGGGCCAGCGCGTTGTGTGTTTTTTTAAAAAGCACTATCCGGGCAGCTTATTTTAGCGTTTGCCGAGGGAAAGGCCATCTTTTCCCACCACTTCCTCCTGCCACTGCACTTCAATAAGGCCTTCAAGGTTATAAAGCCTGCTAAATAACTCTTTGAGATCAAGATCGTACGGAACTTCAACCATAAACTCAATAGTAATCTGCTCTTCACCGGTTTCTTCGTCCCGGACTGGATTGCCCAGTTCACTTCTACGAATATTAACCATCAGCTCACCGAGAACAGCAGCAATCCGGCCAAGTAGACCGGGTTGATCTATGGCCACAACCTGCAGGTTTTTCTCACTTTTACGAGCCTTGAATTTCTTTTCAAAATTGCTCAGCAAAAGCAGACTGCCCAAAACAAAAATGGTAGTAATAATCGCACCAAGGTAAAAACCGATCCCAACCGCAAGGCCGACTCCTGATACCACCCAGATCGTAGCAGCAGTGGTAAGACCGCGAATACTGCCCCGCTGCTGCAAAATTGTGCCGGCCCCTATAAAGCCAATCCCGGTTACCACCCCGGCCGCGATTCGCCCGGGATCTACTTCAAAACCTTCGCCGATCTGACCGCTAAAACCGTAAGCAGAAACCATCATGATCAAGGCGGACCCGGCACAAACCAGGACATGAGTCCGAAAGCCGGCCGGCCGTTTAAGGCGTTCCCGTTCAAATCCAATCATGCCGCCTAATATAATGGCCAGGAACAGCCTGATTAATATTTCCCAGTATTCGATATTCATGGTAGACCCTTCCTCAACCAAGAATAAATTGGGCTGCCGCTGATGCCGCAATAGCTCCGTCTGATGCAGCCGTGATCACCTGGCGCAGATACTTCTGGCGGATGTCGCCGGCAGCATAAACACCGGGCAGGGAGGTTTCCATCTTTTCGTTGGTTGTGATATAACCGTTCTTCACTGTTTCTATGCCCTGTTCAGTCAGGTAGGGAGCATTTGCCGTACGTCCGGCATAAATAAAGACCCCGCCCACTTCAAGAAAACGATCCCGGCCATCCTGTTTGATATGCAGGCCGCTGACCTTTTTATCACCTTCTATTTTACTGACAGTAGTATTCCATAAAACCTCAACCCCGGGCAGGCTGAGCACTTTATCCTGCAGCCCTTTAACTCCGCGAAACCGGTCGCGGCGGTGAATAAGATAGACCTTGGAGGTAAAACGGTCCAAAAAAAGTGCTTCCTCAAGAGCTGCGTTGCCTCCTCCAATGACCGCTACTTCTTTATCCCTGAAAAATGCGGCATCACAAGTAGCGCAGTACGACACACCGCGGCCCAGGAATTCTTTTTCACCATCCGCCCCCAGCAGGTTAGGCTCAGTGCCTGTCGCAATCAAAACTGCTTTTCCTTCAAATTCACCTGCCGTGGTGGTTACTTTTTTTATTTCCCCGTCCAGGGAAACTTTTTCAACCTCTGTGGTATGGACGGGCACATTTAAGTTCTCTATCTGCTGCTGCAGCAGCAAACCAAATTCCGCCCCGGATATACCTTCGGGAAATGCGGGAAAATTGTCAAGACGGTCGGTGGAAACTATCTCACCGCCGAGAATCATCTTTTCAAGAATCACAACTGACAATCCAGCCCGGACACCGTAAAGCGCTGCAGTAGAGCCGGCCGGACCTCCACCAATAATGACCATATCGTATACCTGCTTAGCTGTCATTTGAATGCCTCCCTCGATAAATCTATATAAAAGTTATACTTTTAGCATATTCTTGCCCTCTACTTATTATGATTGATCCAGCAAGATGTGTCAATTTAACCACGATGCCGCAACCGTTTGGCAGGTTGAATTTGCAAAATGTATTGATAAGATCTGCCTGAACCTCTTGAAGACAGATTATGATATAATAAGGTTACAGCATTAAATTAATGCTAAGACTGTATAAGGAGGCAAATGAAAATGAACGATCAAGTTGAAAAAGCACTGGACAAAATACGCCCGGCGCTGCAGCGTGACGGTGGAGATGTAGAGCTGGTCGAAGTAGGCGACGACGGTGTCGTAAAGGTAAGGCTTACCGGAGCCTGCGGTGGATGCCCGATGTCAACGATTACCCTCAAGCAGGGTATTGAAAAAGTATTGATGCAAGAAGTAGCTGAAGTAAAAGAAGTAGTAGCTGTTTAACTTACATTTTACCGAAAAAAACCCGGGGCAACCCGGGTTTTTTCAATTCTTTAGGATTAAT
>PWEB01000041.1 GCA_003553305.1 Syntrophomonadaceae bacterium | reverse complement strand
TTGTCCTCTAAATGGTGGTAGCAATTTTATAGACTGTATTTCCTTTGTGTCAGTTCCTGCATCCTTAACCGGCAATAAATCTCCTGCTGCTAAGCTGCCTGGCTCACATCATGGGAAGCATAGGCAGGAGATTTATTGCTAAGATAGGCACTGCTTGTACATGCTGCATGGCCCCATTAATCATTTATTCACGACCGCTAAATGCCTGGGTCAGGTTTTGGAAGATATTTTTAACAGTCAATATGTCTTTGATTTTAAATACGTTTTGACCGGAAAAAACTACTCCCTGGTCAATTTTACCTAGTCGGCTGTTTTCTAAGGCTTCCAGAATACAGTATTCCTTGGAACAATTTTTAAGGCAATCATCACAAGTAATTTCCGGACTCTCACCGCGGGCTAGAGCTTCTGAGAAAGTATTTCTAATCGCCCGGCCAGGCAAACCGACAGGGCTGTTTATAATTACAACATCATCTTTTTTAGCTTTCAGGTAATGGGTTTTGAAAGAATCAGCCACAGCACACTCTTTGCTTAAAACAAAACGAGTCGCCATCTGAACACCATCTGCCCCGAGGCGCATCATTTCTTCGATATCATTGCTGTCGGTAATCCCACCTGCAGCAATGACCGGAATTTTCACTGCTCCTTTAATTTCTGGCAGAATCTTTGCTGTCGGGATGTTTGTTCCCAGATGTCCGCCAGCTTCAGAACCTTCTGCAACAATGGCGGCAGCCCCGTATTTTTCAGCAATTCTGGCCAGTCTTGAAGTGGAGGCTATCGTAAAAATGGGAATGCCTGCTTCTTTTCCCCAGCTGAATATATCTCTTGAGAAGCCTGCTCCTGAAATAACCAGGTCGACTTTTTCCTGCAGGGCTGTTTTAACCAGGTCAGTAAAATCACGCACGGCATACATTACATTTACACCGATCACGCCATTCATGGCAATTTTCCTGGCATCCCGGATTTCCCGACGTAATTCCTCAACGCTCATTCCGGTGGCGGCAATTACACCGACACCTCCGGCACATGCTACTGCGCCTGCCAGAGGCGCTGTAGAAACCCTTACTGCCATTCCTCCCTGGATAATGGGATGCCTCAAATTAATGTTTTTGAAAATGTTCATAGGTGATACCTTCCTTTTAAATAAGCTGAGGCTTTGAACAGTGAGTCCTCAGCACTTAAGAATGCTTATGTTTTTTTTTGTATCCGCTCCGGTTTTTGTAGCTTCCCGCTTTGTGACGGGAGCCTGTTGACCAGTTCTTCCTTTCTGCCTGTTTGCTCTTTTTGGGTGCCCGGGGTTCTTCTGCGGTAATTTTAACCGGGGTTAAATCAGGCTCCTTGGTTAGCATTTTTAAAGCCGCAGCTAACAATGATAGGGCATCAGTACTCTCGAGCATCTCACGAGCGACATCTTTGTACTTTAAATGGTCACCATTACCGATAAGCTGCATCAATTTTTCTGCAGTCAGGCGCTGCTGTCCTTCTACTGCTTCATTGATAGTCGGGACCGGTTTGCGGTATATTTTTCTTTTTATGGATCTTTCTATCTGTTCCAAATGATTCTGTTCACGGTGAGAAACAAAAGTAGCTGCAATACCGGGTTTACCCACTCTCCCTGTCCTCCCAATGCGGTGAACATAATTTTCCGAATCCTGGGGTATGTCGAAGTTGTAAACGTGAGTGACAGAACCGATATCCAGTCCCCGAGCAGCTACATCTGTGGCAACCAGGATTTCTGTGGTTCCGTTTTTAAATTTATTCATTACACTGTCCCTTTTAGGCTGGGTAAGATCTCCGTGAATAGCTTCTGCAGAGTAACCACGTTTGTTTAATGCCTCTAGAAGTTCATCAACCCGACGTTTTGTCCTGGCGAATACAATAGCTGCCTCCGGTGAGTGTAAATCTAAAATGCGACAAAGCGCATCAAATTTTTCTTTTTCCTGAACCTGGTAGTAGTATTGTTCTGTATTGGGAACAGTGATTTCCTTTGGCTTGATCCTGATAAACTCCGGATTATTCATAAAGCGCTGGGCTAAATCTTTAATTGGCTGTGGCATGGTAGCTGAAAAAAGCATGGTTTGCCTGTTGGACGGAACCTCTGAAAGAATGTTTTCTATATCCTCCCTGAAGCCCATGTTTAGCATTTCATCTGCCTCATCAAGGACTATTGTTTCAAGATGATGCAGGCGGATTAACTTTCTGCGCATATGATCCATTAGCCGGCCGGGAGTGGCTACGATAATTTCCGGTTTGTTCTTTAGTGCTTTAATTTGACGCTGAATGTCCTGACCACCGTAAATAGGTAGAGCCCGTACTTTTTTAAATTGTCCTAAAGTATTGATCTCTTCAGCCACCTGGACTGCGAGCTCCCTGGTTGGCGTTATAACCAGACCTTGAACACTGTTATTGTTCGAAATAATTTTCTCCAGCATCGGAATTCCAAAAGCAGCTGTTTTTCCGGTGCCGGTCTGAGCCTGTCCGATAATGTCCTTACTTCCCATAGCAATCGGTATTGCCAGTTCTTGGATAGAAGTTGTTTCCTCAAACCCCATTCTTGTTGTTGCCTTGATGACTGATTCGCTCAGTCCAAAGTCATAAAAAGTTGCCATCTATTAATATATTTCCTTTCACCTGCAGTCCAAGTGCAGTGTTCTTTCCTTCGATACAGTCCTGGTAAAAATAAAGGCATTCCCCTATCGAGTGAGAGAATGCCTTAACCGTTAGTCTTATAATCCTGATTTATAGAGCGACAACGTTGGCTGCCTGTGCACCCCTGTTGCCTTCGACTACTTCAAACTCTACAGATTGGCCTTCTTCAAGAGTCTTAAATCCTTCTGCCTGAATTGCTGAGAAATGTACGAATACATCCCCACCTTCTTCTGTTTCGATGAAACCGTACCCTTTGTCAGGGTTAAACCATTTTACTTTACCTTGCATTTAATTAATTCTCCTTCACTTAGGTATTAATTAAAAAGTGGAACTTCGTCAAACTTTTTCCCCTTTCCCAAGCAAAGGCACGATAAGAGTTTGCGTTATTCACATCTTTTTAAGACTGCGTCAAACTATAACATGTTTAATCTAAAAAAGCAAGGATTTTAAATAAATTATTCAATTTCGGAAATTGCAATATTAAATGCCTTGAAATTTATTAAATTCCTATAAAGGTAAAAGCTTCGGACAAAGCGAATATATTATACCAGAAAAGTCTTGATTTATTATTATGTGACGGGAGCGTCTGAATGGCAGAGTCGATGCAGGTTCGGTCTGAAATTGGTCAATTAAAGAAAGTTCTATTGCATAGGCCCGGGTTGGAGTTAAAAAACCTGACACCCCGCTACCTGGAAGATTTTCTTTTTGATGAAATACCCTGGTTATCAAAGGCGCAGAAGGAACATGATGGATTTGCACAGGCCTTGCGGGAAAATGGTGCAGAGGTTTATTATGTAGACCAGTTGCTGACAGAAATAGTTAAAGATCCTGAAATTAAGATGGAGCTTATAAAAAAGCACCTTAAAGCAAGCACCCTGATTGAAACGGATGTTTTAAATTCGATTTATAATTATCTCTATGAGCAGTCGCCTGAAAAAATGATATCAACAATTGTGTCAGGACTTCCCAAGTCCGAAATTCAGCACTTAAAAAAATATAGAACTTTAAGTGATTTGACCCTTGACAGTTATCCCTTTTACCTGGCCCCTTTACCAAATATGTACTTTATCCGTGATCACGGTGCAATGATTGGAGATAAATTGCAAGTTAGCAGTATGTTTAATCCTGCCCGTAGATTAGAGACAATATTTTTACGGTTTATTCAAAAATATCATCGCTTGTTTAAAAATGTCGATTTAACTTTTTATGAAGAAATCCCTTATGGTATTGAGGGTGGTGATGTTCTTGTCTTAAATTCTGAAACGCTGGTGATCGGTTTAAGCGAGCGGACCACAGAAGAGGCCATTGAATGGATTGCCCACAAATACCTGGTTGAAAAAGAACTAATCAAACAAATCATTGTTATCCAGATTCCTTCCAGACGTTCATATATGCATTTGGATACTGTTTTTACCATGGTTGACAACGATAAGTTTTTAATCTATCCGGGAATTAAAGATGCTGTTGGTATCTATTGGCTGGAGAAGGATAATAGTCAGCGGGTGTCTGCCAGCAATGGGTTCACTTTACAAGAAGCCCTGGGCAAAGCTTTGCTTCAAAAACAAATTGAAATCATTTCTTCTGGCGCAAATGATGAAATCGCTGCGGCCAGAGAACAGTGGGGTGACAGCGCTAACACTTTAGCTGTCAGGCCGGGAGCAGTTATTTGTTATGACCGCAATGAATTTACCAACGAAACTCTCCGTAAAAAGGGGGTGGAAGTTATTGAAATTGATGGTTCTGAACTTGTCCGTGGCCGGGGTGGTCCACGCTGTATGAGCATGCCTTTGAGCAGAGTAGAGTTATAGTACAGGCAGTTTATTGTGATCAGGAAAAACGGGCGGCAGCATTTATCAAAAAGCAGATCGGAGTGAAAGAGTTGGAAAGAGAATTATCTTTAGAATTTGTGCGGGTCACGGAAGCAGCAGCCCTTGCTTCAGGGCGGCTGATGGGACGTGGTGATAAAGAAGCCGCAGATCAGGCGGCTGTGGATGCCATGCGCTCTGTTTTTGACACTGTTAACATTGACGGCACGGTAGTGATTGGTGAAGGTGAAATGGATGAGGCTCCGATGCTATATATTGGTGAACGGGTAGGCAGCGGGTCTAACCCCTGCGTTGATTTGGCTGTAGATCCTCTTGAAGGCACAAACCTGGTGGCTAAAGGTTTGCCCAATGCTTTAGCCGTAGTGGCGATTGCTCTTCGCGGTTGTCTTCTCCATGCGCCGGACATGTATATGGATAAAATTGCTGTCGGGCCAAAAGCCCGGGGTTGTATAAACCTTGATGCACCGGCAGG
>PWEB01000051.1 GCA_003553305.1 Syntrophomonadaceae bacterium | reverse complement strand
CCTACCTCAACAAAGCTTCCCTCATCCAGAAGCTTTTCCAACCTTTCTCTTGCTGTAAACTTGCCCTTGCTGTGCTGGCTTTCAGTCCTTTTTTCGCCTCCACCGGCAAGCGTGCGACGACGTCTTTCTTCAAGGTGTTTAAGTTTTTCGTCCACTTCTATCACCGCCTTCTGCAAATTTCCTGTTTCTGCTTAGTGCTGACATAATTCAATTAAGACTCCTCCGGTTGATCGGGGGTGTAAAAAAGCAACTTTGGCTCCACCTGCTCCGTAACGGGGTTTTTCATCAATCAATACAACCCCCTGAGCTTTTAACTGCTCTAACTTAGCTTCAATATCGGAAACGCGAAAAGCAAGGTGGTGAAAACCTTCCCCTTTTTTCTCTACAAATTTACCTACCGGTCCTTGTGGATCAGTGGTTTCGAGTAGTTCAAGGTTACTTTCACCTACCGGGAAAACAGCAACTTTAACTTTTTGTTCATCAACTTCTTCGATATTTTTTAAATCCACCCCAATCTGATCCCTGTAAAAACTGATCGCTTTATCAAGATCTCCGACAGCAATTCCGATATGATCGATCTTCTCAAACAAGGTGCACTCTCCTTATTTTAAGATTTTATTGATTTTGCTCTACCTTTTGTTTAATAAAGTTTAAAATATTTTCAGTTGAAGAGCCGGGAGAAAACACTTCGGCTACTCCTTGTTCTTTAAGATAAGTCACATCTTCCCGCGGTATAATTCCGCCTACGATGACAATTATATCACTGCTTTCCTGCTCACGCAGCAGCTCTAAAACCGGCGGTAAAAGCTGCATATGGGCCCCGGAAAGAATGCTCAAGCCTATCACCCTGACATCTTCCTGGAGCGCTGTTTCCACGATCTGCTCCGGAGTCTGTCTAAGTCCCGTATAGATTACCTCCATCCCGCCATCACGCAATGCCTGGGCTACAACTTTTGCCCCGCGGTCGTGGCCATCGAGGCCAATCTTGCCAACCAATACCCGAACAGGTTTTTCAGCCATACTATGTCGATTCCTCCTTTATCCCGTACGCTTGTCATGCCATTGCAAGCTACATTGTTATTTGCTGCTGATACTCGCCGAAAATATCTTTTAAAGCACCGCAAATTTCACCCAGTGTAGCATAAGCTTTCACTGCAGTTAAGATATAGGGCATCAGATTATCATCAGACTGGGCCGCTTTCCGTAAATCCTGCAGGGCAGAGGCCACCTCTCCCTGGTCACGGCTAAGACGGACTTCTTTTAATCTTTCAACCTGCCGGCGGCTGGTTGCCGGATCCATTTTCAACAAATCAACCGGTTGTTCACCACTGGTAGTAAAGCTGTTAACCCCGACGACCACCCGTTTCTGCGCTTCGATTTCTTTTTGGTACTGGTAAGCGCTCGCTTGGATTTCCTGTTGAATAAACCCGTTTTCAATAGCCTCGACTGCGCCGCCGATCTGATCTATATGAGCAATGTAACCGAGAACTTCTTCTTCTATATGATCCGTCAGGCTCTCAATATAGTAAGAGCCGGCCAGGGGATCAACCGTATCTGTAACCCCGATTTCGTGGCCGACAACCTGCTGGGTGCGCAGAGCCAGGAGTGCAGATTGTTCACTGGGCAAAGCCAGCGCTTCATCGCGTTAGTTAGTATGTAAAGACTGGGTTCCACCCAGAACAGCACTTAAAGCCTGATAAGCAACTCTTACCACATTGACATCCGGCTGCTGGGCGGTAAGTGAGGACCCGGCGGTCTGGGTATGAAAACGCAACATCATTGAACGCGGATTCTGAGCACCAAACCGGTCTTTCATCAGGTTGGCCCAAATCCTCCTTGCTGCCCTGAACTTTGCAATTTCTTCTAAAAAGTTCGATTGAGCATTAAAGAAAAAAGAGAGTCGGGGTGCAAACTGATCTATTTCCAAGCCAGCTTCCAGGGCAGCTTCAACATACGCAATAGCGTTGCTCAGGGTAAAAGCTAATTCCTGAACAGCAGTTGAACCTGCCTCCCTGATATGATAACCGCTAAAACTTATAGTATTCCAATTCGGTATGTTTTGACCGGCAAATTCAAAAATATCCACGACCAGGCGCATTGATTCCCGCGGAGGGTAAATATAGGTTCCGCGGGCTACATATTCTTTAAGGATATCGTTTTGAATCGTCCCCTGGAGTTTTTCCATGGGGATACCCTGTTTTTCAGCAATCGCCATATACATTGCAAGCAAGACTGCAGCCGGAGAATTAATCGTCATCGAAGTACTGACCTGATCGAGGGGGATTTGATCCATCAATATTTCAAGATCTGCCAAAGAATCTATGGCTACCCCAACTTTGCCCACTTCTCCCCTGGCCAGGGGATGGTCAGAATCATAGCCAATTTGGGTAGGCAAATCAAAAGCCACACTTAAACCGGTTTGGCCCTCTTCGAGAAGATAACGAAACCTTTCATTGGTTTCTTCTGCGCTTCCAAAACCGGCATATTGACGCATTGTCCAGAGCCGCCCGCGGTACATGTTGGGCTGGATGCCCCTGGTATAAGGGTATTCACCGGGCCAATTTAGTTTATCCAGGTAATCGAAATTTTCCAGGTGCAAAGCATCGTAAGTTTTATCGATTTCTAAACCCGAATCAAGCTTAAATTCTTTCCGCTCAGGACGTTTTTCCAGTACTTTATTTAGTTTTTCCTGCCATTTCTTTTTTGCCTGGATCAGCTTATCCTTATTCTCTTGATCACTCAATTTCCCCATCTCCTCCTTTCATTACTTGCCCGCCCCCTTGATAACTGACAATAAGGATACCGTGGTAATATTAAATAACTTATTTATCAGCCAGGACAGCCTTGATCAGGGGGGGCACTGCCGTTGGTAGATCTGCGACTTTAACTCCTGCTTTCGATAGTGCTTCAGCCTTACTCTCAAAAGTGCCCCTGCCTCTTTCGATTATAGCACCGGCATGACCCATTCGTTTACCCGGAGGAGCACTTTTACCGGCCAGGTAAGATATCACCGGTTTGGTCATAGACGAGGCGATATGAGCTGCGGCTTCTTCCTCGGCACTGCCTCCGATTTCACCTACCATGACAACCGCTTCAGTAGCTGGATCGTCCTCAAACTTCTTGAGTACATCAATAAAATGTAAGCCGACCACTCTATCACCACCTAAACCAACCACGGTGGTAGTTCCAATATCATTTTCAGTCAAATGCCCAACAATTTCGTAACAGAGCGTCCCGCTTCGCGAAACAACACCAACCGGGCCAGGTACAAAATAGCGGTTGGGCATAATCCCAATTTTAGAGTTACCTGAAGATACCAGGCCAAAAGTATTAGGGCCTACCACTACAGCATTCTTCTGCCGGGCATAAGCCATAATCTCCATGGCATCGTGCAGGGGGATGCTCTCCGGAATCAAAACAATTATTTTTAAACCGGCATCCAATGCTTCTAAAGCAGCATCTTTAGCGAAGGGAGCTGGCATAAAAAGGATACTTGCTTCAGCTGAATGATGTTCTACCGCCTCAAAAGTCGAATTATAGACAGGGACCCCTTCCACAGATTGCCCGCCTTTACCGGGTGAAACCCCACCCACTATTTTTGTCCCGTAGGCTATCATTTGACCGGTGTGAAACGAGCCCTGCCTACCGGTTATACCCTGGACTACAACACGGGTATTTTGATCTATATATATTGGCATTTTCTATAAACTCCTTTCTAACTCATACATCGATTACTTATATATAACAATACTTACTATACGGTTCCGGTCAATTCTACGGCGTGACGGACAGCTTCATCCATAGAAGTAAATGTTTTAATACCCACTTTTTCGAGTATAGTCCGCCCTTCAGACTCGTTTGTTCCGACCAGGCGAAATGATACCGGCAGGTCAATTCCTTTATTATCTTTCACCCGCACAAAAGCTTCAGCCACCACATCACAGCGGGTAATCCCCCCAAAAATATTGATCAGGAGTACTTTTGGATCGGTGCCTAACAGCAGCTCTAAAGACTGTGAAGTTTTTTCTAAATCTGCTCCACCGCCAAAGTCAAGAAAGTTAGCCGGTTCACCACCATAATGCTTAACCATATCCAAAGTAGCCATGGTTATCCCTGCCCCGTTGGCCATTACCGCAATGTCACCTTCCAATTCAACATAAGCCAGATCAAGTTCTTCCGCTTTTAATTCCAGGGCCGTTTTTTCAGTTATGCGTGGCAATTCCTGGTGACGATACAGTGCATCATCATCAATGGTTACCTTGGCATCAGCAGCTACCAAGCCATCAGGGGTTAGAGCCAGGGGGTTGATTTCGGCAAGTTCGGCATCCTGCTCTCTGAACATCCGGTATAATTTGGGTAAAAACTTAACAAGCTCTTTTTGAAGGTTCCCGGTTACACCCATCCGGCGGCAAATTTCCCGGGCCATATAACCCTGCATTCCCAGGGTAACATCAACAGGCCAACTGATCATACGATCCTCAGCTACATCTTCTACATCCATGCCTCCGTCAAGAGAAGCAAGCACTAGAGGACGATGAGCGCTCCCATCAATTGTTATGGCAAGATAAAGTTCCTGCTCGATCTCAATCTTTTCTTCAATAAGCAGTTTTTCAGTAGCTAAGCCATCTATTTCTAAATCTAATATCCGGGCTGCTTCTTTTTCCGCCTCTGCAAAATCAGAGGCGAACCCTATTCCACCGGCCTTCCCTCTTTTTCCACTTAAAACCTGTGATTTGATTACTACTCCACCCAGTTCGTCGACAACCTGTCCTGCCTGATCTGCTCTCTCAACCAGCTTGCCGCGGGGAACTGGAATATCGTACTTACTAAACAGTTCTTTTCCCAGGTACTCGTATAACTTCAAGTTTCAACCTCCATTCATGATGCCTTTGTTTCCGGCACTAATATTTTTTGAGCTTATTATATAGTGTAGCAAGCGAGATATTCAAGGCCTGAGCTGCCTTTTTCTTGCCTTCCAGGGTTTCTCCATAT
>PWEB01000137.1 GCA_003553305.1 Syntrophomonadaceae bacterium | reverse complement strand
TTACCGGGGCGGCTCTGCAGCTGTTACAGAAAGCTAAACCAGAGATCTTGGAAAAAAAAGAGGCTGCCCAAGCGGGCAGCCCTACATAGGAAACTTTGTGTGCACCCGGAGAGATGCCGTTTTTTATACTCCTTTCTTTCGGCAGGCCTTAAGGCTGTAATTTTCCTCTCCGGTATTAAAACTGTCCCTTCCCGGTGTTGTTAGGCCAACAGGCCGGTAGGGGGCAGGCCATTTAAAAGTTTAAACCTTTTAACATAATTAATTTGAGGTGTTTTCCAAATATGTCCCTAAAAAAATTTCATATATTTATATTTGTTCTTTGTTCCCTGTTGCTTCTCCTGTCTGCTTCTCCGGTTTTTGCTCATTTGATGCTCATTGAGCCGATGGAAGAAGATAAGGTGAAGGTGGTCTTTGATGACGGCAGCATTGCCCGGCATGCGGAAGTGGTTGCTTATGACCATAACGGGGAAGAGCTTGCCAGGGGCGATGTTGACGAGGAAGGATATTTCAGATATGACTCGGAAGAAGCTGAGCTTTTGGTCGCTGATGATGGTTTTGGTCATCGGGCGGAATATGTTGTAGGAGAAGAGACCAGTCAATCCCTGCCCCGAGGACCGGGGGTAGCGCTTGTTTTATTAGGATTTGTTTTGATTGCCGGAGTTATTTACTACCGGGTTAAGAAGAAAGAAGCTTTTTCCGGATAGTGAAATATATAAAGGTTAGCTAAGAGGTGTATCACCTGCCCTTATTATAAGGGCCTGATATGTTAAAAATAAAATGGTTTTCAGGAATAGGAGGCTTCAACGTGACGAAAAGAGGTTTGATTATCCTTGGGCATGGCAGCAAAGCGCCCGAGGCTACTAAAACCCTGGCCGCAGTCACCCAAATGGTCAAGGAAAAATCAAATTGGGAGCGAGTCGATTATGCATCCTTGCAATTGAGTGAACCGGATTTGGCGACAGCAATCCGGGAGCAGATAAAGGCCGGGATTACAAGGATCAAGGTCCTTCCTTTTTTGATTGCGGTGGGACAGCATGTTAAGGTAGATATCCCCGAGGAACTGTCAGCCCTGAGCGAACAGTATCCAAATGTGGAAATGCAGCTGGGCCGGCCGCTTGGCGCGGATTCTCGCCTGGCCGACATTCTTATCGACCGGCTTGCAGAAATGGAGTGATCAATTTGAAAACCTTTATTACCGATCCGCAGGAAATTGAGAGCAAGAGTATGCAGATCATCACAGAGGAACTTGGCGCCGGAATAGATAAATTTGACTTAAGTGAAGCTGCGGTGGTGAAAAGAGTAATCCATACCACGGCTGATTTCGAATATGCCGATCTGTTGGGTTTCTCGCCTGGTGCCTTAGATGGTGCTCTGGCTGCTTTTATTAAAGGCCGCCAGGTAGTAGTTACCGATACTAATATGATTGCCACCGGGATTAATAAAAAAGCTCTGCATCTTTTTGACGGGCGGGTGGATTGCCTGGTTGGAGAGGAAGAAACCAGGCAGGCTGCCGAAAAAAACGGGTTGACCCGTTCGATGATCAATATCAGGCGGGCTGCTGAAAAATATCCGCAGGCTATATATGCGATCGGTAATGCCCCGACCGCTTTATATGAGCTGCTGCGCCTTGTTGGTGAGAAAAAGGTCTCTCCGGTCTTAGTGGTCGGTGTGCCGGTTGGTTTTGTTGAAGCCGAAGAATCAAAAGATGAACTGCGAAAAGCTGCTGTTCCCCACATTATTGTACGCGGACGAAAAGGTGGCAGTCCTGTGGCGGTAGCGATTATCAATGCTTTGCTCAAACTGGCAGCGCAAAAACAGCAGGGAGCGTTTAAATGAGCTGGGATCATACTGTAAATGAAGGGCGCAGGCTACGCCGCGGACGCAGCACCGGTTCGTGCGCAGCAGCAGCGGCTAAGGCTGCAGCAGAGGTCCTTTTTAGCGGCCGCCTGCTTGATGTGATCAGCATTGACACTCCGGCCGGAATCAGGTTGGAGATGACTGTGGAGGATATCGACCAATCTTTAAACCGGGTAATCTGTTCTGTGCGTAAAGATGCCGGTGATGACCCGGATATTACAAACGGGATGAAGATTTTTGCGAAGGCGGTTCCTGCCTCTGAACCGGGGGTAACTCTAACGGTCGGCCGGGGGGTTGGGATGGTTACTAAACCCGGCCTGCAGGTGGAGGTTGGCAAGCCGGCTATTAACCCGGTGCCGGAAAAGATGATTTTAGAAGAAGTCGGTTCTGTTTTGCCGCCGGGAAGAGGGGTGGAAGTAGAAATATCTATTCCTGATGGTGAACGCCTGGGCCGTAAAACCTTAAATTCTAAGTTGGGAGTAATGGGCGGGCTTTCTATCCTCGGCACCAGCGGCTTGGTCGAACCGATGTCTGAGCAGTCTTATAAGGATACCCTGGCCCTGGAATTGAATGCTGCGCGTCATGAGCATCGAGGTCCGGTAGTGTTGGTTACTGGCAATTTTGGCCGTGAACTGGCCCTAAATCATTTTAGACTGCCTGAAAAAGCAGTAGTTAAAATCGGCAACCTGGTCGGTTTTTCCCTGGATCGCTGTCTGGAACTGCAGTTTGGAAAGGTCCTGATGATCGGGCATATCGGTAAATTGATCAAAGTCAGCGCTGGCATTTTTAACACTCACAGCCGGGTCGCCGATGCCCGTTTTGAAACATTTGCTGCCCGGGCGGCTCTGCTTGGCGCAGGCGCAAAGACCATTCAAAAGCTGCAGGAAGCAATCACCACTGAAGATATGGTTGATATTTTAGAGGGTCTCGGTGGCCCCGGGTGGTTTGATCAGTTGTCTGCAGCTGTCAGTGAACGGGCGGCAGCTTATCTGTATGATGAGATTAATGTAGGCACAGTGCTTTTTAATTTCCGCCGGGGATTGCTTGGTAATGATGAGCAGGCCCTAAAGATACTGGAGGAGTTTTAATTGAATAAGGTTTTCGTTTTGGGAGTGGGTCCCGGTTCACCTGACTACCTTTCACCGGCGATTGTCGAGCAGGCTGCAAAATGTGATTTGCTGATCGGCGGAAAGCGCAACCTCGAACTGTTTAATTTTCCGGGGCAGGAAAAACTCGAGATTAAAAAGAATTTAAATCTCTTGATGGCGATCATCAAGGACCGGTTAACCGATCAAAAGGTCGGGATCTTAGTTTCCGGGGATACCGGTATTTACAGTATGCTGCCCCTCCTGGCCAGGGAATTCGGGCGGCAGACCCTGGTTGTTTACCCCGGGATCAGCGCGGTGCAGTACATGTTTGCCCGCCTGGGTCTGACCTGGCACGATGCGCGTATCTTCAGCCTGCATGGGCGCGAGCTTGATGACCTGGCCGCAATAATCAGCGCTTCCGAAAAAGTCGCTCTTTTTACTGATCCCAAAAACACACCGGCCCTGGTTTGCCGGAGACTTTTTGAAGCCGGGATCAAAGGAAAAAAAGTTTATATTGGAGAAAATTTGTCTTACCCGAATGAAAAAATCACTGCAGGCTATCCCGCAGACTTGCTCGATTTTAACGGTTCGGACTTAAACCTGGTGGTGATTAATGGTGAATAAGCGAAAACGAAACCTTACCCCGGGGCTGCCTGATGAGTGGTTTGAGCGTGGAGAGGTGCCGCTGACCAAGCAGTAAATACGCTGCCTGACCCTGTCTAAGCTAAGATTAGAGGAGGGGCAGCAGGTGCTTGATATCGGAGCCGGCAGCGGCGGACTGACTATAGAGTGTGCACTGCTGCTGCCCGGAGGGCATGTTTGTGCGGTAGAACGTGACGCGCAGGCAGTCAAACTAATCCGGGCTAATCTTAAAAAATTTGGCCTGGAAAATGTGACTATCCTTGAAGGAGAGGCAGCTTTAGTTCTGGAAGGGCGCGGTTCATTTGACCGGATCATTGTCGGCGGCAGCGGGGGAAAACTGCCTTTTATAGTGAAGAAAGCCGGCAGTTTGCTGAACCCGAGAGGGATTCTGGTTTTAAATTGTATTTTGCTCGAAACCCTGAGCGAAAGCTTGCGCTTGCTTGAAGAAAACAATTTTGCAGATCTTCAATTTATCCAGGCTTCTATTTCCCGTTCCCGCAAGATGGGCAGCGGAATGGCCCTGCAGCCTTTAAACCCTGTGTTTATTGTTTCTGCCATGAAAGGAGACAGCTGATGAAAGGCCAATTTTACGGGATCGGGGTCGGTCCGGGGGATCCGGAACTTTTAACCTATAAAGCGGTGCGCATCCTCAGAGAAGTTGACCTGGTGGCAGTGCCGGTAACTGGAAAGGATAATTTAAGCACTGCCCGGAAGATTGCCGGTCGTTTTATTAGGCCGGAGTGCACTGTAGTGGAGATTGATTTTCCGATGACCCGGGATCAGGCTAAGCTTGAAGAAGCCTGGCAATCGGCGCGTGACTTGCTGACAAGCGGACTTGACCAGGGGCAGTCGACTGCTTTTCTCACCCTCGGGGATCCCATGCTTTACAGCACCTATATTTACCTCTATCAGCATCTGCAGGAAGCCGGTTACCCGGTTAGCACGGTGCCCGGAATTACTTCTTTCAGCGCATCTGCTGCTGCAGCAGGGGTTCCTCTTGCTTTCGGTGACGAAAAAGTAGTCCTCTTACCGGGATCGGCAGTGCCCGAGTTGTCGAAGGAAGATTTGTCTGCTTATCAAACAGTGGTCATCTTCAAAGCCGCCCGCTGTTATGGTCAAATCGTCGATGCTTTAAGAGAAGCAGGGCGGTTAAATAACAGTATCCTGGTGGAATCCTGCGGGCATCCAGATCAGCGGGTCATCACCGATCTGCCGGCCCTGGTCGAAGAAGATCTGTCATATTTTTCATTAATTATATCGAGGAAGGAGCCGGTAATGTGATCAAGGATCCGATGGTTTATTTTGTGGGGGCGGGTCCGGGAGACCCCGAATTGATAACGGTTAAAGGAGAGCGTTTGCTCCGGGAAGCCGACCTGGTGGTTTATGCAGGTTCCCTGGTGAACGAACAGATTTTAGAGAAGGCCGCAGAAGGCTGTG
>PWEB01000299.1 GCA_003553305.1 Syntrophomonadaceae bacterium | reverse complement strand
TCGGCCAGGGTAGTCGCTCCACTCCTTGTCACAGTCAGATCAGCTGCAGCCAAAGCTTCAGGCATCTTGTCAAGGTAAGAATAAAGCCTGACCTGTTTGGGAAGATCCCCGAGTTCAGCGATAACAGCTTCGTGATATATGTCACCGGTCACATAAATCAGGTTTACACCTTCCGGAAGTAGTTTTTCTTTCAGATATGCTGTGATTACCTGGTTTAGTTTTAAAGCTCCTCGACTGCCACCATAGATTAAAATATTTTTCTGACCGGGATCAAGACCGAAATGCCGACAACCTTCTTCCCGGCTCAGAGCACTAACTTCACTGGCCCGTGGATTGCCTGTAAAAAACCCTTTGCTGAAGGGAGGCATTCTTTTAGCCGTTTCTGCAAAAGAAAGACAGACTTTGCTAACAAAAGGTGCAAGATAACGGTTAGCCATTCCAGGCAGAGCATTTTGTTCATGAATAACTACCGGAATCCTTTTTAATACAGCTGATAAAACCAGCGGAGCAGCAACATAACCTCCGGTTCCCAAAACAACATTGGGCCGGTATTCACCAAGCAGTTTCAGGGAGCGTTTCAAACCCCCAAAAAAATCTTTCAGCATAGCTCCAAGCTGCTTAAAGCTGCGCTGAAACCCCCGGGCCGGTATTGTAACCAGGGTAAATCCGGCGGAAGGAACAATTTTGCTTTCCAGACCGGCTGCACTGCCGACAAAAATTATTTCTGTACTGCCGTCTTTAGCCTGAGCATATCGCGCCAGGGCTAAGGCAGGATAAATATGGCCGCCTGTTCCTCCTCCACCGATTAAGATTCTCATAATTTAAGCCGCTCCTTTAAGGCTTTTTGCTTCCTGACCATGTTTTGATATGTTGAGCAATACGCCAATTCCAAGCAAAGTAAAAACTATTGAACTGCCGCCGGCGCTAATCAGGGGCAAGTTGATCCCGGTCACAGGTAATGAACCGGTTACCACTGCTACATTAATAACAACCTGGGCAGCAATCATAAAAGTAATCCCGCCTGCCAGCAAACTGCTAAAAAGGTCGGGCGCTTTAAGCGCAATCTGTAAACCCCGCCAGATTAAGACCATGTAAAGCAGCAAAATTGTCACCGCTCCGATAAAACCTAACTCTTCGCCTATAACAGCAAAGATAAAATCATTCTGAGGTTCAGGCAGGTAAAATAGTTTCTGTTTACTGCGACCCAGGCCCATTCCGAAAATATGACCGGGGCCTAGCGCATATAAGGACTGGATAATCTGGTATCCTGCTTCCGTTGGTTCAGCCCAGGGATCGAATAATGTAAACAATCGCTGCATTCGATAATCTTCCTTCATCGTAAAATAAGCCACGGGCGGCAGAAACAAAAGAAACAAGCCAACTAACTGTGATAAAGGCATGCCGGCAAAAACAATAACCAGGCCGCAACCAACTATAACCACCAGCGCTGTCCCCATGTCAGGCTGATACAGAATCATCAAGAATGCTATTGCGCTCATCACAATAGGAATCAGAGCGCCAGTCCAAAAATTGTGTAGATTTAGCCTGCGGCTGCTCATATAGGCTGCAGTAAAAATAACAATTGCAAACTTGCTGAATTCAGATGGCTGAATAACGACAGGACCCAGGTTTAGCCAGCGGCGGGCTTCTGTCCCCAGATCAGTTCCATAATTGCTGAAGATTAATGCTAAAAGAACAAAGTTAAGCACAAGAATTATTAATGAATAACGTTTCAGGTTTTTGTAGTGAAACTGCGAAAAGAAAAACAGACCGGCTAAACCTATGGCTGCCCAGAGCGCCTGGCGTTTCAATACCTGATAGGGATCACCACTGTTTTCCTGGGCAGTGATAAAACTGGCGCTAAATACCATGACCAGGCCGACAGCCAAAAGCAAAACGGTCACTAAAAGAAGAACACGATCGTATTTATAAGCTGTATTTTGCTGGGTCATTACCATGCCCTCCTTTACTTTGCGCTTTGCCTTCTATATTTTGAACAAGCTTTTTGAAAAGTTTACCTCGTGCTTCATAATCGGGAAACATATCCCAGCTTGCACAGGCTGGCGACAAAAGAACTATTTCACCGCTTTCAGCTTCATCGTGGGCGAGTTGCACCGCTTCTTCCAAATCAGTTACCTGCCGGTAATTCGAAAAACCTGCTTCTTCCACGGCTCGGGCAATCTGATCTTTTGTTTCTCCATACAAGATAAGATAACGGACTTGATCCGCTATAACAGAAGCCAGGCTGCTGAAATCACTACCTTTATCTTTCCCCCCGGCAATGAGAATTTTGCTGTAACCCGGGAAAGATTGCAGCGCTTTAATCGACGCCCCGGGATTTGTTCCTTTCGAATCATTGATATAAGAAATCCCCCCGGGAACAGATACTTTTTCCAGGCGGTGTTCAATAGCCTGAAAACTGCGCAGCACATCACCAATAGACTGTGCATCGGCTCCGGCTGCCCATGCTGCCGCTGCGGCGGCAAGAGCGTTTTCAAGATTGTGATCGCCGGGCAGCGCAACTTCGCTCCGGGCGCAGATTCTAAGCGGAGGAGCGCCAGGATTAAAAATAGTAACCCAGTCCTTATCGAGTCCAACTCCCACGGATACCTCCGAACGATCAAACCAGATTACTTTGCCACGGGTCTTGTCTTCCAGTGAAGACAGGGCAGAATCACCCGCATTAAGCACAGCGTAATCACTTTCAGTTTGATTTTCAAAGATACGGGCCTTGGCCGCAAAATATTGTTCAATAGTACCGTGATAATCGATATGGTCTTCGGCAAAATTCAAGAAGACTGCCACAGCTGGACGAAAACGGCTGATATTTTCAAGCTGAAAACTACTCAACTCAGCAACGATATAACCTTGTGAACTAATATTGCTGACCTGCCCGGACAGAGGATTTCCTATATTCCCGGCAGAAACTACCGGATCAAAGCGGGCTTCTTTGAGCATCGCCGTAATTAAAGCCGTCGTGGTCGTTTTCCCGTTTGTACCAGTGACACCAATTATCGGTGCCCTGGCATAGGCATAGGCCAGTTCAACTTCCGAGAACACCGGTATATCCATTGATTGAGCCTGCTTAAATATCTCCAAGGTAGGCGGCACGCCGGGACTTTTTATGATCATCGATAAAGATGAGGTTACTAGCTCAGGCGGTGTTCCACCGGTTACGGCACTGACAGTCGGATAACGGTTCATTTTGGCCAGCGCAACGGAGAGCTCATGATCTTGTTTTTGGTCCGCTATAGTGATTCGGGCCGCACCTATTCCAGACAGCAATTCTGCAGCAGCTATCCCGCTGCGGGCCATGCCGACTATCAAAACCTCTTTGCCTTTGATCAAATCGATCAAAACAGCCCCTCCTAACGAATTAACGGCTGTAAGAGAGTACCCCCGCTGCAGCAAATATTAATGCTGCTCCCCAAAAGGTAGTAACAACCCGCCATTCTGACCAGCCTTTCATTTCAAAATGATGATGCAGCGGACTCATGAGCAGGATCCGCCGACCGGTTAAACGAAAACATATGACCTGTAAAATAACTGACAATGCTTCTATAACAAAAACTCCGCCGATAATCAGTAAAAACATTTCTGCCATAGTCAATACAGCCACCGCAGCGAAGGCTCCGCCCAGGGCCAGCGATCCGACATCACCCATAAACAAGCTGGCCGGATAGCGGTTAAAAACCAGGAACCCCAGGCAGCCACCGGTCATCGCCGCACAGAAAATGGCAACCTCGGGCAAACCAGCCTGTTGAGCTATAAACATAAATGCTATCATACCAATAGCTGATACTCCTGCTGCCAGGCCATCAAGGCCGTCAGTCAGATTAACGCTGTTGCTTGATGCTGAGATGATCAAAAATATGAAGATCGGATGAAAAAACCCGAAATCAATTGTGAAGTTAAAATAAGGAACCAGCATTTCCGTTGAATAAAGTTCGAAATGACGCAGAAACAGAACTAAAAGCACAGTAATGATGACTTCCCCGGCCAACTTTGACCTCGCTTTCAAGCCTAGTGAACGAGTCCGTGCTATTTTCCCAAAATCATCGAGAAATCCAATTAACATACAGCCAAGGGTGACCAGCAATGCGCCATAAAAGAAGGGTGATGTACCGGCGAAAATGATACTGGTTAGCACTGCAGCAGGGATAAAGATAAGGCCGCCCATGGTCGGCGTCCCGGCTTTGACCGCATGGAGGCGGGGCCCGTCAGCCCTGATCTGCTGGCCGTACTGGAGGGATTTCATAGCTTTTATAAAGAGTGGAGTGACAATAACGGTTAATAAAAAAGTACCCGCTAAAGCAGGCAGGATATCAGCAGCCATTATTGACCCTCTCCTTCCTGCAAACTAAGCTCTGAACAATTTTTTCCATGCGCATGCCTCTGGAACCTTTAACCAAAACGAACCAGTTTTGATCAAACGACATACTATTAAGCGTCTCCAGGGCCTGGTCATGATCGAAACAGGGATAAACAGTCATTCCGAAACTGCGGGCTCCTTCTGCAGTATCTTTAGACAGTTCTCCCACTGTTACCAGGCAGCCGATCCCGCACTCTGCAGCAAAATGTCCGACTGACTTATGCGCACTCCGGGCGGTTGTACCGAGTTCGAGCATATCACCGAGCACTGCGACTGTCCGGGATCCACCCAACTCAGAAAGCAAGCTGAGGGCTGCTCTTACAGAACTAGGATTAGCATTGTATGTGTCATCAATGATCTTCATCCCCTGATCGCTATCTAAAACCTGAAACCGGCCTGCCGATGATTGGCTTTCTTGTAAGCCCCTTTCCATCTGCGGCAAACTCAGACCAAGTATGTAACCGACGGTAAGAGCCGCCAGGGCATTGTTGACCGACTCCCGTCCAGGTAGAGGTGCTTTAAACCACCCCTCATTATTATTAGGAAAACGCACCCGGGAAAAGCTCTCTTCTCCCCTTTGAGACAACTGTAAGCCTTTTATATCGCCCTGGTTAAAGCCATAGTAGTATACTTTTCCCGGGAAGCGTTTACCTA
>PWEB01000148.1 GCA_003553305.1 Syntrophomonadaceae bacterium | reverse complement strand
GACGACAGAAACCACCATGACCAAGAGAGGCTAAATCAGCAGCATTAATCTTTTCTCCGGCTAACAAACGCGGAAAAATCAGGTCAAATACGGTCGTCCTGAAAAACATCCCGCACGCCGGGACTCCAACGACAGGAACCGCTCCGTGATATGCTAAAAGAAACATTGCTCCGGGCAAGACAGGGGCCCCGTACTTTTCAATATTTGCACCGCTTAACATAATTCCTTTCGGAGTAACATCATCAGGATCGACAGACATCCCACCAGTTAAAACAATCAGTTCATGATTTTCTTCAAGAAGTAACTTTATTTTAGAAGCAATAAATTCAGCATCATCAGGCGCATAATGGACCTCCGGTTCGGCAAGGCCGTACATTTCTGCCTTTTCTTTAAGGGCCGGCGCAAAAGCATCTTCAATACGCCCATCATATACCTCCCTGCCGGTTATAACCACTCCCATCTTACAGGAATAATAAGGATAGATGGTAAACAAAGGATAATACTTTTGACAAATTGCTTCAGCGTTATCTATAGTTTGCCTTTTCACTGCAAGCGGTATTACCCTCGTCCCGGCAACCGTATCCCCGCTTTTTACGGGACTGTTGGTGTGTAAACTGGCCATAACCACGTTATTTAGCTCATTAATTTTCTGCAATCCCAATACGTCAACCTTTAATAAACCATCACAGGCAGCAACGAGGTCTACCCTTCCCTCAGTGGGCCCTTTAAGTTTAAATCCTTCTCCAGCTGCTGCAGAGGCCAGTGCCTGACCTGCCACGTCTTCATGAAGTTCGTCTTCATCTAAATCCAAAAAGCAAATATGTTCTTTACCAATGTCCAGTAATTGAGGAACATCCTGCTCTCGAATGACATGCCCTTTTTTAAAAGCCGGTCCTTTATGCTTACCTTTGACAATACGGGTTACATCATGGGATAAAACTTTACCTACAGAATTTTTAGTCCTGGCATATGATATTTTCACTAAGCCACCTCCGGCAAATACCGCTATACTTAACTTCATATAACGCAACAATAATACTATTTACGCTTGTTTTTGTCAAGCTACACCAGCATAATGTCAGATATGCCCGAGGTGGTTTTGTTAATTTTGAATACTTAAACATTTTATAAAACTATTGACAGATTACAAACCGCTGTGTATACTAAAAAACAATTAATATTGGGCAAAGGCGCCCGCTTAGACAGCCTGCAGAAGGCTGTCAGCGGGCGTTTTTTATTTGCGACAATACTAAACACTAAGGAGTGGTAAAAATGAGTATGACCAAAGATGAAGTTCTGGGCATGGCAAAAGAATCGGGTGTTAAATTTATCCGCCTCCAGTTTACTGACCTCTCCGGCCAGTTAAAAAATGTGGCGATAACATCGGATCAACTACCCAAGGCTTTGGATGGAGAGTTAATGTTTGATGGTTCATCCATTGAGGGTTTTGTGCGTATTGAAGAATCTGATATGTACCTGCTCCCGGACCTGGATTCATTCGCAATCTTTCCCTTTCGCCCCAAAGAAGGTGGTGTGGCAAGATTGATGTGTGATGTCTACACTCCTGAAGGCGAACCGTTTGCTGGATGCCCTCGCAGCCAATTAAAAAGGATGATCGATTTGGCCGCCAAAGAAGGTTACACCATGAACTGCGGACCGGAAGCAGAATTCTTTATGTTCCATACTGATGAAAACGGGGCGCCGACCTTGCATACTCACGACCAGGGAGGTTATTTTGACCTCGCTCCGACTGATTTAGGTGAAAATGCCCGTCGCGATATGGTCTTAAGCTTAGAGCAAATGGGGTTAGAAATTGAAGCCTCACATCACGAGGTAGCTCCCGGCCAGCATGAGATAGATTTTAAATACAGCGACGCGCTGCGCACCGCAGACGATCTTTCGACTTTCCGGTTTGTAGTGCGAACCATAGCCCAAAGGCACGGACTTTATGCTACCTTTATGCCCAAGCCTATTACAGGAATTAACGGTTCCGGAATGCATACCCACCTTTCCTTTTTTAAAAATGGAAACAATGTTTTTTATGACCCCGATGCTCCGGACGAAATGAGTCAGGATATGTTATATTTTATCGGTGGGCTGCTTAATCATGCCAAAGGCAGCACGGCTGTAACCAATCCCCTGGTCAACTCTTATAAGAGACTGGTTCCCGGTTATGAAGCCCCGGTCTATATTGCCTGGTCGCACCGTAACCGGAGCCCCCTGGTCAGAGTCCCTGCAAGGCGGGGCATTGGAACCCGGGTGGAATTGCGAAACCCCGATCCATCCTGTAACCCATATCTTGCATTTGCAACTATGCTGCGCGCCGGTCTGGATGGGATTCACAAAAAGACTACTCCACCCGATCCTGTAAACCTAAATATCTACACTATGACTGACGAAGAAAAAGAAAATTACCAGATCGAACAGCTTCCAGGAAATCTCCACCAGGCGATTATGGCACTGGACGAAGATCCAATCGTTCAGGAAGCACTTGGGGAACATATTTACAGACTTTTCAGGGAAGGCCGTTTAAAAGAATGGTTTGATTATAAAATTGAAGTTCATGACTGGGAAGTTAAACAATATCTGGCCCGCTTCTAAAAATCGGTTTCAGTTATAGTTTAATTTGGCAATTGCCTGTATATAAACGGCAGCTATATTTTTAGCTGCCGTTTTCTTATTGCCGTCCTACTAAAAATAAAATCTTTCCATTAGCCCAAACTGGATATATTTAATGGTTTGTAATTTGTAATCCATAGTATAATAGTAAAGGGGTAAGTAATAGTGGAAAATATGTTTCATGCAAAGCTTATTATGATCAAAATGCTCTAAACCATCCCTGCAAATTAAAAAGGTGATTTATGGCAAACAACAATTACGATTTTTGTATCGGGACAAATAAACCAGCTCTCAAGCGGACGCTGGCGTCGATGCTAGCCGAGGCGGGCTTTTATTCTTCCGGTGAAGCAAAAAATATTCCCGATTATTTGCGAACCCTGCGTACGGTGCAGCCCTGGCTGGCCGTGATTGATACCAGCTTACCCCCGGGAAATATTGAGCAGTTAGCTGATATAATAGAAAACGACGGTCTGGCAGCGGCAATATATATCAACACCAGCGGTGTAGATTTAGACCTTTATGTACAGCTTAAGTGGCCGGTTGAAACGTCGGTATTAACAGCAGTAGCGGAAGTGGTTTGTAATGAATTCGCCCATAAAAAAAAGCTGCAAAAAGAGATTAATAACCTGCAGAGAAAACTGAGTGAGCGTAAAAACATTGAAAAAGCGAAGGGCATAATTTCCAAAAAATATAAGCTAACTGAAGAAGAAGCTTACCAGGCGCTCAGAAAATCCAGCATGAAAAACAGAACTACAGCAGCTGAAATGTCAAAACAGATTATTGAAAATCCCGACTGCCTTTACGTTTAATAGCTGCTTTTATAAATTCCCTGAAAAGAGGATGGGAGCGGGTTGGTCGGGACTTAAACTCCGGATGGTACTGAACAGCGATGAACCAGGGGTGATTTTTCAATTCAATCATCTCTACCAGATCAGATTCTTCGTTAATACCGCTAAAAACCATACCGGCTTCCTCCAGGGCAGACTTATATTCATTATTAAATTCATAGCGATGGCGGTGTCTTTCCATAACCAGCTTGTCGCCGTAAGCCTTTTCAGCCAGAGTGCCGCTTTTAATAGAACAGGGATGAGCGCCTAATCGGAGAGTCCCGCCAAGCCGGGTGTTTTCCTTCTGACCAGGCAAATAATCAATAACCGGGCCTGGTGTATCGTCACAAAACTCAGTGCTGTGGGCACCTTTAATACCGGCTGCGTTCCTCGCAAACTCTATAACTGCGCACTGCATACCAAGGCAAAGACCGAAGAAAGGAATCTCTTCTTCCCTTGCTTTGCGAACTGCTTCAATTTTACCCTCTATACCACGTTCACCAAAGCCTCCAGGTACTAAAACAGCGTCAACATTATCCAGTTGACACCTTGTCTCAGCAGCCTCCAAATCCTCGGCCTGGACAAGAAGAGTTTTTACTTTGACATTATGCTCCAGGCCGGCATGTAAAAGAGCTTCTTTGATGCTAATATATGCATCGGGCAAAGTAACATATTTACCGACCAGTGCCACCGTCACTTCGTCTTTTAAAGTGGTTTCCTTGGTTACAAGATCCTGCCATTCCTGCATATCAACAGGCTTACTGTTCAGGTTGAGCTTTTCCAGAACCATTTTATCCAGTCCCTGATTTTGCAATAATAACGGGACTTCATAAACAGTTTTTGTGTCGAGATTCTCCACAACTTCATCGGGACGGATATTACAGAAAAGAGCGATCTTTTTTTTCAAATCCTCTGGTAGTTTCTGCTCGGTCCGGCATACGATAATATCAGGCTGAATACCAATACTGCGCAATTCTTTAACGCTATGCTGAGTAGGTTTGGTTTTTAGTTCGCTGGACATAGGCAGATAAGGGACCAGGGTGACATGAATAAACAAAACATTATCCCAGCTTAAATCATAACGTAGTTGCCGGATTGCCTCCAGAAAGGGCAGGCTTTCGATATCACCGACTGTACCGCCAATTTCAGTGATCACCAGGTCCAGATCGCGATCGTGATCTAGCTTGGTAATACATTTCTTTATTTCATCTGTAATATGAGGGATGACCTGGACTGTATTGCCCTGGTAGATCCCATCTATTTCCCCCTGAATAACCGACCAGTAAACCTTGCCCGCAGTAACATTATTATCCCTGGTCAAAGGTTCATCGATAAAACGTTCATAGTGCCCCAGGTCCAGATCAGTTTCTGCCCCGTCCTCGGTGACAAACACTTCGCCGTGCTGGTAAGGGCTCATTGTGCCCGGGTCATAATTTATGTAAGGATCAAACTTTTGGATTGTTAACTTTAATCCTCTTTTTTTGAGCAAGCAACCCAGAGAGGCAGCTGTAATTCCTTTCCCTATAGAAGAAACCACTCCACCCGTAACAAAGATATACTTAGTCATAAGCGCCTCCCTTACTGCTATT
>PWEB01000220.1 GCA_003553305.1 Syntrophomonadaceae bacterium | reverse complement strand
AATCGCCACAACCGGTACATTTATCGAAATCGACATAACGAGCTTTTTTGCGGACCTTGACATCAAAGTTACCAATATAGCCCCCAATTTCATCAACTTCAGAATAGCTCAAAAGTTCGATATTAGGGTGGCTGGCACAATCGACCATTTTAGGGGTCAGAATACAGGCCGAACAGTCAAGTGTGGGGAAAGTTTTATCGAGCTGTGCCATACGGCCCCCTACCGAAGGAGTCTTTTCCACCAGGTAAACTTTAAACCCGGCATCCGCTATATCAAGTGCGGCCTGTATTCCGGCTATGCCAGCACCGATAATCAAAGCAGCCGGTTCAGCATCAACCTCTTTAGATTCCAATGCTTCAAGCAGCCGGACTTTAGCTACCGAAGCCGCGACTAGTTTCTTAGCTTTAGCAGTTGCTTCTTCCGGATCTTCATGGACCCAGGAACACTGCTCCCGGATATTGGCCATCTCCAGAAAATATGGATTGATTCCCGCGCCCTCGATTGTTTTTCTAAAAGTAGGTTCATGCATCCGGGGAGAACAGGAAGCAACCACGATCCTGTTTAGGCCCTGTTCTTTGATATCTTCTTTGATCAGAACCTGTCCGGGATCAGAACACATATAGGAATAGGTGCGCGCTACTTTCACATTAGGTAGCTTTAAGGCATATTCTTCGACCGCCTCCACATCTACCGTAGAAGCAATGTTAATGCCACAGTGGCAGATGTAGACGCCAACTTTCGGTTTATCAGTCATCTGTTTTTTTCATCCTCCCGCAAAGATTGGCCCTTGCAAACTTTATCCTTTCAGTTCTTTAAGCTTTTCTTGTAAAGCAGGAACAACCTTGAACATATCATCCACTATAGCGTAGTCAGCCACGGCAAAGATCGGTGCTTCAGGGTCTTTGTTAATGGCCACAACCGTTTTGGCACCCTTCATTCCGGCAACGTGCTGGAATGCGCCAGAAATACCCATCGCAAGGTATAACTTCGGCTTAACTGTTTTACCGGAAGTCCCTACCTGGCGATCATGAGGAATCCAGCCTGCGTCTGTTGCTGCTCTGGAACCGGCAACATCAGCCTTGATACCCTGGGCCAGTTCTTCAATTAAAGGCATATTTTTATCTTCTTTAAGTCCGCGTCCGACAGCAATAAGGATTTCAGACTGGGTGATATCAACATCTCCGACTTCTGCTTCGATGTACTCTACAAATTTACGGTAGGTAATATCTTCTTTGAATGGAGAATCTATTTTTTCAACACTACCTGCTGCGGCAGGTTCCGGTGCTTCAACAGCACCTTCCCGGATTGTAACCAGGTATGTTTCAGCCGGTTTAAAAGCCACTGAAGCACTTACTTTACCAGAATACATCTGGCGGGTTGCCTTGAGTGTGCCATCAACATATTCAAGCCCGACCGCTTCAGCAACCAGGGGCAGCTTTTTCTCCACAGCCAGAGCAGGCATAAAATCCACACCCTGGGCAGTTTGCCCGGTCATCAATACAGCAGGCTTCTTTTCGTCAATCAGGGCAGATAATACCTTCTGATATTTTTCTGCGTTAAAGTTTTCAAACACAGGGTCGTCGATAACCTGCACCTTAACTCCGTATTCACTCAGTTTCTTAGCCATATCATCCATGCCGCTGCCGATAAGCAGAGCAGTTACTTCGCCACCCATATCTTCGGCTACTTTAGGAGCGATAGCCATCATTTCAAAAGTAATATCTCTTAAAGCTCCCTGCCGATGCTCCGCCAGTAATAAAACGTTACCCATTATACTAAGCCTCCCTTAACCAGGATGGATGCCAGTTTTTCAGCTTTCTCTTCCGGCTCACCCTCGATAAATTCCGCTGCACTTTCAACTTCAGGTATATAGAGGTTTTCAAGGACTACCTGGGATGCTTCAGCCCCTACTTCTGCGGGGTCAATGCTCAGATCATCCAAGCCGGCAACACTGAGTTCCTTCTTCTGGGCCTGACGAATCCCGCGAATTGGAGCATAGCGGGGTTCGTTAATACCAGTCTGAATAGTGAGAACTGCCGGAAGTTCAAGTTCAACCACTTCCATCAATCCCCCTTCCAATTCACGGTGGGCCTTAACTTTACCGTCAAGAACTTCTACTTTCTTGACCATAGAAGCATGATTAACGCCTACCTCTTCAGCCAGGGCTACGCCGGTCGACATATGGCCGTCATCATTAGCCATACAACCAGTCATAATCAGATCAAACTCCTCACTCTTAATTGCCCCGGCCAGCACTTTGGCCACCATCAGCGGATCGTGATCTGCTATTCTTTCGTCTTCAATACGCTTAGCTCTGTCACAACCCTTGGCCAAAGCCATGCGAATCATTACATCAGACTTTTTTGGACCAATTGAAACAACATCTACTTCGCCGCCCTTATCCTCTTTAATCAAAACTGACTCTTCCACAGCATAGTTGTCGGCGTCGTTGATGTCGTAAGAAAACCGGCTGTTGTCAACTGTTTTGCCGTCAGGATTAACCTTAACTTCCGCTTCAGAAGTATCAGGCACATACTTGATGCAAACAATAGTTTTCATATTTCATGCCACCTCCTACCAGGTTTAAAGCCAAATCAGGCTTCTACAAATTCTCCTAATAACTCCATAATTTCAGCTACCCGCATTTCTTCCTCATAACCAAGGTTTTTCATGGCATCTTCCAAGGTTAACACACAAAATGGACAGGCAGCAGCAACTATGTCAGCGTCAAGCTCTTTAGCGTCTCTGATGCGGACATCAGCGAGCCGCTCTTTAGTCGATGTGGATTCCACCCACATCTTACCGCCACCACCTTCGCAGCAAAGACTTCGCTCACGGCTGCGATCAAATTCAAGCAGCTCCACTCCCGGTATATTTTTTAATAACCGGCGCGGTTCGTCATATATTCCACCTTGCTTACCCAGATAACAGGGGTCATGGAAAACAATCTTTTTCTGTAGCTCGCCTTTCCAGACCAACTTGCCCTCTTCAAGCAGTTCATCCAATAACTGGGTGTAATGAATTACCGGATTCTTTAAATCAGGGTAATGGGTCTTGTAAGTGGTAAAACAGTGTGGCGAAAGAGTGACAATCCGTTCTGCTTTGAATTCGTTCAAATATTCTGTATTGTCTTCAACAAGCATTTCAAAAAGGCCTTCTTCGCCAATCGTGAAAACCTCACTACCGCAACAGCTCTCTTCTTCCGGTAAAAAAGCAAAATCAACACCGGCTTTGTTCAACAACCGGACAATATTCCTGGCCACAGCCTGGACACGTGGGTCATAAGCAATCGTGCAACAGACAAAAAAGAGGTTCTCCACAGGCTCGCCGGGCTCGGCAATCTTTACATCAAGGCCTTCCATCCAATCAGTACGCATAGCCCGTGACTTCTCCCAGGGGTTCCCCTCAAGAAGCACACTCTGTAAAGCATCGCGGACAGTCG
Organism: Syntrophomonadaceae bacterium; assembly: GCA_003553305.1. Lineage (GTDB taxonomy): Bacteria > Bacillota > Dethiobacteria > DTU022 > DTU022 > B1SED10-74M. The sequence continues at coordinate 1,649 of PWEB01000220.1, read as the reverse complement.
GCTCAACTTTTCCACTTTCCACGATTATAGTCCGCAAACCAATTAATACTTCCAGCGGTTTTAAACCCTTGGGGCAGCGGACCGCACAAGTATGACATGCTGTGCAATCCCATATTTCCGCCAATCTGGACAACTCCTCGAGTTTATCTTCATCGTAAGCGTTATTCACAAACTGGCGCACGTTCAAATCAGCCCGTACTGTGACCGGACAGCCACCGGTACAACGGCCGCATTGTATACAACCCAGCAGATCATATTTTTCGGTGAAAGTCTGGCTTTCGCTGCTCATTATCATACCCCGCATCATTTAATGATTGTCTTGCTAGATCCTTCCCGGCAAATCGTTAGAAGCTACCTCCTGGACATCGACCTGAAATAAATATACAGTATCACCCCCGATTATTAAATGTTGCGTTCAAACCTTTTAAGTTGAATAGTTAGACAGTTTTAATAAAACGGTTCATTATTATTAGATTTCGCCGTTTACTTCAAAATCTCCTGCAAGGGTTTTTAATTATTTTATATTTTCCATGGACAACTATTAAACCCTTTTAGAATATATACTTGTGGGTTAATCCAGGCTAGTAAATCTTGATACTTCCGGCCGGCCCGTCAGTAATTTTGCCTACCACATACCCTTCTCCGCCTCCTTGTTTCAGGGCAGAAAGGTAACCTTCTTCTTTTTCCCCGGGCAGAGCGACCAATAAGCCACCCGAGGTCTGGGGATCAGCTAAGATGATCAAAGCATCTGCTTCCTCTTTTGCATGACCGGTCCAGTCAATGTGCGGCCGGATATAATTCAGGTTGCGGTAAGCTCCGGCGGGAATCATACCCATCGCAACCATATCTTTAACAAACGGGTAGAGAGGAACTTTTTTATGGTCAATTGCAGCTTCAGCCTGACTGGACATCAACATCTCCTGTAAATGACCCAAAAAACTAAATCCGGTTATATCAGTAGCAGCAGATACTCCTAGCTGCAGCATTGCCCTGGCAGCAGGAGCATTTAGGGCAGCCATCCCTTTTTCAACCTCTTCAGCATCTTTTGAGGGTATCATCTCGCCCTTTATTGCGGTGGCAATAATGCCTGTACCCAGTGGTTTGGTTAAAACTAAGCTGTCACCGGGTTTTGCTCCGCTACCAGTTACTGCTTGTTCAGGGTTGACCAATCCGGTAACTGCAAGCCCGTATTTAGGCTCGGGATCTTCGACACTGTGTCCTCCAACCACCACTGCTTCTGCTTCAATTATTTTATCATAACCGCCGCGCAGGATTGACTCCATTATCTCGAGCGGATGACAGGAAGCTGGGAAACAAATAATGTTTAGAGCAGTGAGTGGTTTGGCGCCCATGGCATATAGGTCACTTAATGAATTGGCAGCTGCGATCTGGCCAAAAAGATAGGGATCATCAACGATTGGAGTAAAAAAATCCACCGACTGAACTAAAGCCTGGGTGTCTGATATGCGATACAGTCCGGCATCTGCGAAATGCTGATCACGGTTTAAATAGTTTGGATCATCGAGAACGGGTAATTGACGCAGAACCTGCGCCAGGGCTTCAGGCCCGATTTTCGCCGCTCAGCCGGCACTGGTAGTCATCGCAGTAAGGCGTATTTCCTTACCTTCCATTACCTCACATCCTTTCTT
>PWEB01000293.1 GCA_003553305.1 Syntrophomonadaceae bacterium | reverse complement strand
TGCCCCGAATTTTAGAAGAATTGGAAGGAGCTTTTACTAAACTCCCCTTTTCCCGCCAGGATTTTTTTGAACTCTATCCCGTCCACCCGGCCACGGTAGAACTTTTAGACGAACTGCGCCCGCTGTTTTCACAGCATCGGGGTGTAATAGATTTTATTCACTACCGGCTCAGTGGTGATCCCGGGCGGGGCATTACTCCTTTTTTGGAACAACCGGCCGGCGAACTGCTAACGCCAGACTATATTTTCGACCATTTTCGGGAGCGCCTGCGAGAAACGATAGAAACAAGCCCTTATAGTGAACAGGTTTATCATTACTATGAACGTGAAGCGGAACGTATTTTCCCCGATTTTGCGGATGCCCAGATCGCCCTGCGTTTACTCAAACTGCTGATTCTTGGTGCCCTGGCCCAGGCCCCTAAACGCTTTAGCGCAGAAGAACTGACCCGGCTGCTTTTATATCGCTACAGCGGACTGGAAAGCGCCGTCAATTATGACTACATCAATGAAATAATGGAACAATTACACGCCCACGGCGCCTATATCTCTGCTGAAGAGCAAGAAAGCGGCGATACCATTTACACCATTGACCTTAAAGCTGATGTTGCCCTGCTGATGCAGAAGAAATTAGCCAGTATCACCAGTTCTCTTGCATCCGGAGATATGCGTATAATAGAAGCTCTGCTGCCCTGGGTTGATGATACCTACCTTCCCTTAAAACAACTGCAGCAAACACCATTCAGAGATATAGAAATTACCTGGCAAAACACAAAACGGACCGGCAAAGCTATCTTTAACTCACCAGCAGAATTTTCTTCAGACTCACTGGAAGAACTTCGCGAAGACTTAAACAATAAGGAAACCGATTTTGTTTTCTTCCTGGTCCCTCCAGGTTTTGCGGGGCAAAACAACACGGGCTCCACCTGGCAGGCAGTTTATGAAGATTTCGATCCCGAACTGCGGCGCTGCCTGGCCCTGTGGGCCCCCCGGGATATAGCCCATGGCGAAGAAAAACAATTGCAGCAGGCCTATGCTTACCAGCTGCTGCAGGAAGAATATGGATCAGATAACAGCCAGGTTGGCCGGCAGATCAGAAAACAATTAGAAACTTTAATTGCCGAGGAAAAAGGAAAAGTAAAAGAAATCTTCCGCAACATATATTTTCAAGGCCGCCTGAGAGCTGGAGAACATATGCCGTCACCAAGCTCATACGGTTATCTGCCTCTAAATGATTTGATTTCGCATGCCGCATCTGAAATACTGAAAGCCCGATTTCCACGGCACAGTGAAATCAGGCCATTGAGCGAACAAATCACCGGCAGCCAGATGCAGCGCACTTTAGATATTCTTTTTTCACCGCAGCTTGAAGAACAAGGTCTCGAGCGAGGCACCAAAATGATGATTGACAACTACCTGGTTCCCCTGGGCCTGGTTAAAAAGAAGGGACAGGACTACCAGCTGGAAATAAACCCCAAAACTTCTCCCTTAACCGCTGAATACTTTGCACGCATCCCGGAAACAGGGCAAATCTCTTTAGAACGTCTTTACCGGTATTTGCGAAAAGGACCCTTCGGCCTCAATACAACCTGTTTCCAGGTCCTGGGCACGGCAGCAATTTTAAGCGGGGCAGTATCCGCTTACCAGGGCGGTAAACGACTGGCTCCTTCCCAGGTTAACTACTACCGGTTCTGGAATATTGAAGCGCTCGGACCTGGAACTTTAATCAGGCCGGAACTGCAAAAGGTCCTGGCTGATTTACCTTTCCTGCCGGCAAAATTGCGCAGCGGGCCGCTCACTTTTGCTGCTCAGCAGCAAGCCTGGGAAGCAGTTGTCACCTTTAAAACGGAGTGGACCAGGAAAACAGCTGAGATCAATAAACGCATCGAACAGTTAAGAAAACATCCTTTCTTTAGTGCTGTCAACTGGGATAATCTCAGCAAAACTGTAAACCGTTTCAATTCTTTTTTAGATGAAATTAAAACCTCTTATGCCTCCCGGGAAGGTCTAGAACGTTTTCTGGCTACCTGCCAGTCTGCGCCACTGATTGTCGATGATTGGAATCGCCTGAGTGCTTTAGAGGACTTTTTTACAGGAGATCTGCCTGAAATCCTACGCATTGGCCACTACTTAAAAGATGAAGCACTGGTTATCCCCGAAGGAGAGCACTACGAGCATTTACATCAGCGCTACCATTTGCTGGTCGAACTGCTTGAAGAAGAATCTATATTATGGGAGGGGAAATACAGAGATCGCCTCAAGCGGGAATTCAAACAATTTCAAAACGACTACATTACTCACTATCTCGCTGAACACAACAATACTGTGGGACCGGGGCGGATAAAACCATACCGCTTGATCCTGGAAACTCAGGCCTATAGACTTTTGGAACAATTGGGACGGATTAATGCTGTCGTGGTAGAAGATGACCTGGTTAGCGTAAACCGGCGCCTGAGCCAACCCTTAGAGAGGGAGTGCCGGGAAGCCGATGAACTGTTACTGGCAGAGCGCCCCGCCTGCTCCTGTGGATTCACGCTCGGTAAATGCATAGAATTACCCGATAAAACTGATCTGGAAAAACAAATCCTACGCGGAATTAAAGCCTACCTGGAAGCACTGCAGGAAATAGAACAGAAGCAAAAAATACTCGCCCATACCGAACACCTGGAAATGGTGGGCAGACGCCGTGAAGCGGCACCATTACAAAAGCTGCTCAAGATTGATCCTGCCACAATCAACGAAATTGATCTGGTCGATCACCTAAATCCACTGATTACCCAAAATACAATCGCCCAGATTAACCGGGCTCTGACCGGGAATGCCATGATTGCGCAACGTTCAATGGAGGAGCTGCAGGATTTGCTCTCAGAGCGGGTTTTTAACACAAATCAGCTAAAAGATTTATTCCACCAGTGGCTGGCCGGCAATGAAGATAACCCGCCCGATTACATCCGGGTCACCCGGAAGGAGGGGGCAACTATGCTTAGCCGCGAAAGCGAAGCAGATCGGCTTGTGGAAAAAGGGCAGGAAGCACAGGCTTTTCTGGAAGAGAAATTCCCTCGCCTGACGTCCCTGGCCGGACAGATCAAAGAAGAAAAGCTGTTTGCCCTGGCCATCTTGTGGAGCTGGCTAAAATATTATTGTCCGTCTGATAGAAATGCTGAAGCACCCCAAAGTGACCCCTTTAAGATATTTGAAAATCTGATTGCTGACCAGTCTGAAAAGGTAGTGAAGGGTTGGCATGATTATCATGATCAACTTGCCACCCTGGGTGAATCACTGCTGACCGAGCGGGAAAATTTGCAAACAGGATTCCTGGAGCGTGCCGCTGAGGAAGCGAATAAGCTCATTACGGCTGAACAGTTGATCGATAGTTACTACAGCTTAAGCTCAGCTACTCCCCACAGATTTGAAACTTTACTGGAGCTAATGGTCGATGAGCCATTTTTTCCAGCGGTGAGCCGTGAGATAGCCGCAAAACTAGCAGTCCGTATTTCAGCAGAAGAGTCCGCGCCACAACTAAATATCATGACCGGAATGCTGCAAGAGGTTTTAAAAACTGACCCCGAGAAAGGAATTGGCCTCACTGCTTCCCACCGGGCAGAGAAATATCTTTCTTTGGAAACCCTCAATACCCTTGCTGAATGCAACCGGATATTACGTGAAACTGAACGTATTGTGCCGGGTCCTCCCGAAAACGACAAAAACTGGGAACGGCTCTATCGCATGCTTGCTCCCTTTGAACTTTCCCTGGGGCGGCTGGAGGACATTCAAGCCCGATCATTGATTTCTGACGTAACCATAAAGAGATGGCAGCGCCACTATGCTTCATTGCTCGAGCCACTTGCAGAGGCTTTCGCCCGTTATTACGAAAAAACGCCTTCATCCAGAAGACAGACTCTGCAAGAGCTATTCAGGCAGCTTCCCGGATGGGCGGCCAGGGAAGGTGACCGGAGGGGGGTTTATCTGACCATCCTGGATGGAGCCCGCCTCGATATTTGGGAAGTTATCCTGGCTAAAGCGCTGGCCGACCATGATTTCCAGGTGCTGCGTGAAGGGCTCCTGTGGGCCATGCAGCCTACTGTAACTGAGACCCAGCTAGTTTCACTTAAAGAAGAAGGTCTGCTCGGTCATGTGCTGAACATGAATGACCAGTTAGTCGCAGAGTTGATTTCCGATCCTCAAGCTTTCCTACAAGCTGTTGATAACGCGCCGTTTCGATCGGAACACACAACACCCCTTAAAGCAATCAAATATAACTTTATCGATGAAAAAATCCATGCCTCCCGTGACACGCTGCCAGTGCTGGTAGACGAACTGCTCCCGTTAAGCCGAAAAAAAATATGCCCACTTCTGGAATGCCTGCCCACAGGCTCAATCTTGCTGCTGGCTGCAGACCATGGCTTTAAGACCAATCTATATCATGATAAAAGCAACAAAGCAGATCCCCTCTACCTGCATGGTGGCCCCACCTTCTTCGAAGCTCTCGCTCCCTGGATCCTACTCAAGAAAAAATAAGGGCAACCCTACATTTTAGTGTGGACCACCCCTACTCTATTTATTTAATACTGACCAACACTTTACGCAATGCTCATTGAATCTTTACTTTCATCCCAGCTTAAGTCCTAGAAAAAGTCAAACTCCATAGAATCCTGCCGCATTGGATAAACAGCTTATTTTCCTGTAGAGACTTCTAAAGTATATTTGGATATATTAAACGCTATTTTGTTTTTTTCTTCAGCTTTTTTATAGATAAAAAACAAACATCCCAACGACATAGTAGATTCCCCCGGCGATCGCCACAAAAACCAAAGTGCTTTTTAAAGCATCTTTAGCGCTGTTATTTTTGACACCGAGGCCAAACCAGTTTTTAACTTTTACAATATACCAAAGGGTTCCTGCTATTGCCATAAATATTAGGGTTTCTATTACAGCAGCCAGCTGGATCACCTCCTTTAGTTTACCTTATTTCAAATAACTAAAATGTTTTTCGAGCCCTAATACATGTTCTCCACCCTGTAGCCCCTTCCTTCCAGGCGATCTACAATACTGTTATTGCCGACCAGGTGCATGGAACCCACGGTTATAAAATATGTGCTGCCGGTAGCATCGTGCAGC
>PWEB01000255.1 GCA_003553305.1 Syntrophomonadaceae bacterium | reverse complement strand
TCTGCTCAGAAAGGCTTTTAAGGGTTTTTATGTACTCTTCCATAGCGTATCCCCCTTATCAACGTATGCGTTATTCCGCATATATTATAGCATGCGCTTGAAAGCTGTGTCAAAAAGTTATAAATTATAGCCTAGATAAAATATTGGAGGGACTCTTACCCTGCTCTGGTTTTTGCACAACATTCAGGCATTTAAAAAAAGGTATTGCTTTTAAGCTGAAGATATAATAGTATTTTAATAGAATTAATTTAAAAGCAAGGCATAGTATTCCATAAAAGCTGTTGCTAATTTAAACAAGAAAAGGGGTATGTTTTATGAAAAGACCAGTTTTATTGATGTTGTTTGTTCTATTGGTTGTGGGCTCCCTGGCCGCTTTTGGCTGTGATGCTCCTGGGGAAGTTGCAAATGATGAGGTTGAAGAAGCAGAGCCGGAGAATGATGCGGTTCAAGATGAAGCAGCGCCTGTACCCGCACCACCTGATGGAGAGGTAAGTTATGAAGACGGAACTTATCGCGGTGCTTTTATTGACCGTGATTCTGTTCAGGTCAATGTCCAGTTTGTGCTTGAAGATAATATTATTACGGATATAGGTTATCGACTTTTAAGCCACCGGGATATGGACTATTTAGAACCGGAAGATTCAGCTACCGAGGCTCTTAAAGATCAGCATTTTCAAATCTTAGAATACCTGGAAGGCAAAGATATTCGTGAATCTCTGGTAGACCTCTATGAACCCGGTGACTTTGTGGAAGATGTCGATGGCTTTTCCGGAGCAACGATCAGGGCAAACAAAGTTATCTCTGCTGTTCGGGACGGCTTGAACCGTGGCGTATATGTTTATTAGTAAACAGGATTGTCTGACCGGTAATTAGTTTTCAACTTATCTGCTAACGGTTAAGCGAAAAAAAGTGGTGTTAGCGTTGATTTAGCGAAAACACCACTTTTTTATATTCAGGTAAAGGGCTTGATTTTCCATAGTAAGGGCAAGTACGAACAGATAAATTCTTTTAATTACTCCTGAATTTAATCATGTATTGTGGTAAAATAATAACTACCCATTTTTAGTTTTAGTAAAATTTGATCTAAAAGACTATCAATCTAGAAAGGTGTTTGATTAATAATGAATACTGAAAAATTGTTGGAGGGCAAAAAAATATTAATTATGGGAGTAGCCAATCAACGCAGCATCGCCTGGGCGATTGCAAAAGCTTATGCTGCAGCTGGAGCCGAACTTGCCTTTACTTATCAAGATGATCGTTTTAGAGATAAAGTGGCAAGGCTGGTTGAAAAAGAGATGCCCGGTTCACTGTTGCTGCCCTGTGATGTCTCAAAGGACTCAGATATTGAAGCTGTGGTTCGATCATTGCAGGAAGAGTGGGGTGTTTTGCATGGCGCGGTGCACAGTCTGGCCTATGCTAAAAAAGAAGAGTTGGAAGGGATGTTTGCTCATACCTCGCGGGATGGGTTCCTTATGGCTCACGAAATCAGCGCTTATTCACTGGTCGCAGCTTCCAAGTACCTCTATCCACTGATGTCTGAAGGGGGCAGTATTCTTACTCTCACTTTCCAGGGTTCGGAAAGAGTGGTGACCAACTATAATGTGATGGGTGTGGCCAAGGCTTCCCTGGAAGCAAGTGTCCGCTACCTGGCGTCCGATCTTGGTCCGCTGGGTATCCGCGTCAATGCTGTATCTGCCGGGCCGATCAAAACCTTATCAGCGAAGGGCGTTAAAGATTTTAACCGTTTGCTGACTGGGGTGGAAGAAAGAACTCCGTTGCGCCGCCTGGCTGACGCCGATGATGTAGCCTGTACAGCTGTTTTCCTTGCTTCGGATTTGTCATGCGCCGTAACCGGCAGTGTAATTCATACTGATTGCGGATATCATATAATGGGGACTTAAACGAGGGAGCGTTAATTATTATGAGCATTGCTGCCCAAAATCTCTTCCAGTTTTTCTTCTAATGCTTGGAGGGATACCCTGGTATTGCGGCACGGCCCCATCGGCCTTTCGTTTAATACACCCCACACGGGCAGCGGATAGCTGTCCACGATCCCGCTGGAGAGATCCCTTTCGCATGCTACAGCCAAAACACACTCTGGTTGCAGCATCTTAACCGCCCTTCGGGCCAGGGTTCCCCCGGTTACTACGTGGACATTGACTTGCCATTTTTCTGCCAGTGATAAAAGGTTGTCAATGGGACATTTTCCGCAGCGTTTGCAGTTAAAAGGGTCAAGGGTGATTTTGTGTGGGCAGTCTTCATCTTGCAGACAGTGAGGAAGCAGGACCAGTAGTTTTTGTGAGGCCACCTTCTGGTTATTAACTTCAACCAACCTGTTGTTGACCCCGATGAAAGATCCCTGAACTTTTTCCTGGGCAACATTAAGTAATTTTCCTAGCTGGACAATAATCGGGAATAGGAAAACAATTATTTTTTTGACCATCCGGCTTAAAGCAGGCGGAGGTGCTCCCCGGAGCAGGGAGACTGTGGCCAGGCTTAAAGCCATGAGTGAAGCAGCGGCTATGATAGAAAGGGCAATTAGAATAAACAAGAGAGCGTACTGAAATATCTGGGCTTCAGGCTGCATAAAGAAATAAGCCAGGAGAGCCAGTGATAAAATTAATATAACTGTAAATAGTAAAAATAAGCCTAAGAAAAGGCGCTTAGGGGTTGCCAATATTTGCTTTCCTCCTTTTTATTTTTTAATGCAATTTAGAGCCGCTCTCTTATTTTATCATAAGGAGCTCATTAATATGAAACTACTTTTGTGCTAATAACAATTATTACTTGCAGAGATCATGCAGCAAAGCATATAATTAGAATATGGAGATGTAAAGTTGTTGGATTAGTAAAATATCTGAATAAAGAAAGGTGAGTGTAAAAATGACTGAGCTTTTAATGCAAACGGTTTTAATTGTTTTTCTTTATTTTCTGGCATTTTTTATTGTAGCTACGATAATCAAAAACAATTCCATAGTTGATATGGGCTGGGGTGCCGGTTTTGTGGTTATTGCACTTGCTACGCTTTTTCTTGAAGGCTCCTTTGCCGCGAGGAATTTGCTGGTCACCCTGCTTGTTGCAATCTGGGGAGTAAGATTAACTTATCATATCGTGCGCCGTAACTGGGGTAAGCCGGAAGATTTCCGTTATGCCAAGTGGCGTGGACAGTGGGGCAATTTAGTCGTTCCCAGGGCATTTTTTCAGGTTTTTATGCTGCAAGGTGTCATGATGCTTGTAATCGGATATCCGATTGTCCTGATTAATGCCTATCCGGCTGCCGGTCTTAATTTCCTTGATTTTTTTGGGTTGCTGGTCTGGGTTGTCGGTTTCTTTTTTGAATCGTTGGGTGATAAGCAGTTGGCTGAATTCCTGAGCAATCCAACTAATAAGGGTAAGGTTATTCAATCAGGGCTTTGGAAATACACCCGCCATCCCAATTATTTTGGTGAGGCTACTATGTGGTGGGGGATATTCCTGCTGGCACTTTCAGTCCCCCTGGGTTGGACCGGCATAATCAGTCCGCTTACTATAACCACTCTGCTGCTCTTTATTTCAGGGGTCCCATTGCTGGAGAAGCAAATGATGAAAAACCCTGAATACCGGGAATACGCTGCTAGAACCAGTAAGTTTGTGCCCTGGCCACCCAAAAAGAAGTACGGTTCTATCAAGATGAAATAACAAGTAAAATTTATCTGGGGAGGTAAAACTCAATGCTTCAATATATTCAATTATACCTGGTTGTACTAATTACATTTTTTGTGATTGATATGCTCTGGATTGGAGTGATAGCTAAAAAGTTTTATAAGGTTCAGCTGGGTTCGATGATGGCAAAAAAAATTAACTGGTTTGCGGCGATTGGTTTCTATCTACTCTATATTGTTGGCCTGCTCTTTTTTGTAATTATGCCTGCAATTGATCAGGGCAGCTGGTTTTATGCATTATGGACCGGTGCTTTCTTTGGCTTGATTTGCTATGCCACTTATGATTTGAGTAACCTGGCGACTCTGGAGGGCTGGCCCAAGGCTGTTACCGCTGTTGATATGGTCTGGGGATCTTCATTCTCGGCAATTCTTTCTGTGGTGGGATTCTTGTACGGTCAAACCATCTTTTAGGTGATTGAAAAAAAATCATGAAGATTATTGATCTTAGTACTGGCCCGGCCGGCCACGATTTGCTTGCCGGGTTAGTTTATATGATCACTTTTTCCGGCCAGCTTCCCAGATTATGGATTTTATGGCCGTGGTTACTGATCAGTTTGTTAAAAATTGACAGCGTGTCCGAGTCAGCAGGGTTATAATTAACTAGAAATAGTGCCCCTGCTTTTGTGTTTATAATGGTTTCTGTGGCTACATATGATAAATACCCAAATAAAGGATGCTCATATTCAATGTGCTCGTAAGTTAAATCAAAATGTTCTTCATGCCTGTGGCTGGAGGACCAGTCTATATCAAAGTTTTTTTCTGTAAGCAAATTTTTAAAAATGAATTTAAAGTATTCAGTGTGCCTGTAACGTAGTGTCGAACGGCGGAACTCAAGAAGGAGCATTACTGCACTTTTCCTCCACCGGGAACCTAATAGTTCTTTAAACAGATCTGAAGAATATGCGAACCCTACAAGATTTAATCCTACCGGGTGCTGACTGAGTGATTCTATTACTTCGGGGGTTGTTTGATATAAATTTAAAAGGGCTTTGTTGGCGGCAATTATGTCTGCATAAACATCAATTATATAAGCGGGAAATTGTAAGTTTTGGATTGTATATTTTAGATTTACTAATTGCTCATCAGGTTCCTGGTTATTATAAAGCTCGTAATCATCTAGACCGGTAGAAGCATAAAAAAATTCTTTTCTTTCAAGGTCGGTCAGATTAAAGGCCTTGGCCAAAAGATGAAGAGTTTGGGCATCCAAATATTTACGATTACCTCTTTCAAGTCTGCCCAACTGATCTGGGGTTAGGTGAATTTCTCTGCTCAGACTTTCCCTGGTCCATTTATTGCCGTAACAATCATAACAGTTTTTGCGTAATTCCTTGACCAGCAAACCAAAATTAGTTAAATGCATCTTGCTCCCCTCTTTGAAGAATTAGATTCTAAATTACATTTTATAACAAGCTGCAAAAAATCTATTG
>PWEB01000061.1 GCA_003553305.1 Syntrophomonadaceae bacterium | reverse complement strand
GTAATTACTTCCTGGCTTGGCACATCAAGCGTTATAATTCGCAGTGAAATGCGTATGATCTTATCAACTACTGGAATGACCAGCACAAAACCCGGCCCTTTTTCACCAATCAGGCGCCCGAGGCGAAACACGACCAGCCTTTCGTATTCACGGACAATTTTAATTGCTGAGGTGAGAAAAAGGAAAATAACAACCAAAATGGGGACTAACAAGCCAATATCACTTAACACTTCAATTAACATAATAAAACCTCCTTATAAATAATAAAATGTTTTTTAATTGCTCTGATCAGCATTTTCTTTTTTATCTTGCACGGGCCGGACCCACAGTTTCAAGGTCTCGGCGCGAACCACTTCAACCTCTGTTTGGGGAGGGATGGGGTTACCATCATCACTGCGCGCTCTCCAAAGCTCACCCCTGGTTTTAATCATTCCTTCCGGATTTAGTTCTTCAGTGGTTACCCCTTTTTCAGGCGCGTTGAAAAATTTACTTCCACCAGTATGTTTTCGGCGGCTTTGAATTACCCTTTGGGCTACCACAATAATGATTAGCAGAAGGCCAAGCACAGTCCCAGCCACTGTTACCAAAAAGGTGGTATACCAGTCAGTGGCCATTAAAGGCTCCATGGGCAATAAGATAGCTCCGACGGCAAGTGAGACAGCACCTCCAATACCAAGTATACCAAATCCGGATGTAAATATTTCTGCTCCAATTAAACCTAGGCCTAATAAGATCATCACTATGCCTGTGGTGTTGGTATCAAATAAACCAAGACCGTATATGCCCAGGATGAGCAGGATTAGCCCACCTACCTCGGGAACAATGGTTCCCGGTGCACTTAAACCCATATAGACACCCAAGAAGCCGACCATCAGGAGCAGGAAGGATATCTGCGGATCACTGATCCAGTTTTGCAGGCGTTCGCTTACAGTCATCTCATCCCCTAGTATTTCGGCATCGGCTGTGTTAAGGGTATATGTGACGCCCTGCTTTTCTATTTCAGTTCCATCAAGTTCATTCATCAGTTCTGTTATGTTGCCGGCTATATATTCAATCATTCCTTCTTCCAGGGCATCCCTGGCATCAAGAGTAAGATTTTCTGTGACAAACTGTTCTGCAAGTTCTGCCGGTCTCCCTTGTTCGCGGGCCATACTGCGCATATGGGCCGCATAAAATTTTACGGTTTTGTCATCGGTATCCTGGGTTCCTTCCGGGGTCATGGATACCGGTTGTGCTGCTCCGACTGTTGTTCCCGGAGCCATTGCTGCAATATCAGAAGAAACAAGGATAAACGCTCCGGCTGAACCGGCAATGGCTCCTGATGGAGCGACCAGCACGGCAACCGGCACTTCAGCGTTTAAAAAGAGCTCATTCATTTTCATAGTTGCATCAACTAACCCACCGGGGGTGTTTAGCCTTAAAACGAAAAGCTGGGCGTCTTCTTCCAGAGCTTTTTCAACCTGCCTTTGCAGGAAGGTATTGTCTCCGGCAGTGACTGCACCTTCAAGCTCGACTAAATAAACCGGCTGCTGCTGCTGATCATCAGCAGTGACATTTGAGTCAACATCAGCACTGAGCGGATTTGTGAAAGCAATTCCGCTGAAGGCAAATATTAAAACCAGAGCGGTTATTATTATTTTAGTCAGTTTATTATTTTTCATCTCAAATCAGCGACCTTTTCTAATTATTTGAAATCCCGATTATATTAATTATAATACAAAACAGCTTGAATTCAAAGAGTTATATTAGCAATAACCGTTTCAGTTGACTGAGCAAGCAAACTGAAATATAATACAACCAAGATGGTTACTTATAAAGAGGTTTAGCTATGATTACTAAAAAAGCAGAGTACGCTATAATCATCCTCACAGAGCTGGCGTCACATCCCAAAGGGACCATTATTACCAGCAAGGAAATTGCTCGTAATCGTTCAATACCCGGCAACCTGGTTGTCCAACTCATTACTTCATTAAATGAAGCCGGCTGGACCAGTGGCAGCAGAGGGCCAACCGGTGGAATAAAGTTAAACAGTGATCCTTCTTTTATAAACCTGAAACAGGTTATTGAAAAAATAGATGGTCCGATTGGAATCACGCGCTGCCTTTTCAGTGAGACACCTTGCCAGGAAAAGACACACTGTTCTTTACGAGGTGTCTGGTCAAAAGCTCAGCAAAGCATGTTAACAGTCCTTGAAAAAGTGACCATCAAAGAACTTGCTGAAGGTGCGCCAAAAGACGATTAAATAAGCAATGCAGTGATTTATAGAGTTAGTTTTTAATACTGCCATCCACCCCAACAACAATTTCTTCCAGGGGTATATCAAGGCCTGCATCCTGCAGGGCGGAATTTACCAATTTTGATAGTCCAAAACAGCAGCCAACTTCCATATGAACCAGCTTAATGCTTTTTAAGCTGTTTAATTTAAATATCTTTACAAGTTTGTCATGATAAGAGTTTAGATCATCCAGTTTCGGACAACCGATTACAAGTGCCCGACCGGCCAGGAACTGTTGATGGAAGTCGGCATGGGCAAAGGGAACACAGTCAGCTGCTATTAAAAGGTCCTGACCTTGAAGAAAGCGGGCATTTGCTGGAACAAGGTGAAGTTGAACCGGCCAGTGGGTTAGTTCAGCTTCCGGAATATTATTATTATCGCTTTTTGGACCGGCATCTAGGTTCGGCGCAGCATTATTATCTGCCGCTGATCGACTAATATCCTGTTCTGCACTGCCGCAACAAGCTCCACAGGTCATAGCATTAATATTTTTTACCTGCGTCTCCTCTCTCTCTTTTTCCCTCTCCAACTCTACTAAACGTTCTTCTACTGCATTTTGATTAAATGGCTCGGCTTCCCGTTCGATCATTTTTATTGCTCCCCGGGGACATTCCCCGAGACAATTACCAAGGCCGTCACAGTATATGTCTTTGACAAGGCGCGCTTTCCCATCAACTAACTGCAGTGCTCCTTCTTCACAGGACGGGATACATAAGCCGCAGCCATCACACTTATCTTCATCGATCGTTATGATTTTCCTGACCCCGTTACTCATTATTTATTACCTCCAATATTTCGGATAAAATTTTCTCCATGGTTCCTTCTGTTTTCTCTGTCGAAAGATTGTCGACCAAAGTCCTTGTTTCTTTTAAAGCTTCCTGGGGAAATGTTTGCTTCTGATTAATCCGCTCCAGAAATGTATCTGCATCTGAAATACAACCTATTTTTTTTAAAGCAAAGATTGCCACACTTATTATGATCGGAAGCATATTAATTTGTTTTTCCCGGCATTTATGTTCTGTAACACTAATTGCATCCTGAACGGTGTTGATCATGTGTGGATACTCACGGGCCATATTTTTAAACTCTTCCTCAACAACAACCTTTAATGAATTTTGTTTCAAGCCCTTTGCGCTTGGACCCAGACACATTTCCGCATGAGCACACCACTGAGCACAACCCATATCAAATTTTGGATTGGCCACCCTGCATTTACAATTGGGGCAGCGCAACCTGATATCAGTCTTAAAGAACTCAATCATTTCACCACACTGAGGACATTTTTCTTCGTGGACATCGTCTATGGTCCAATAACGCATATCTTGTCCGGGACATTTTGTAGCTAACATTTTAAACACCACCTATATATAACTAACTATATTAGTTATATATATTATAGATCATTTCTTATTACTTTACAACAGGAAATAAAAAAAAGTGGTTAATTTACAAACCACTTTAATCTTTTAATTTAACAGCTTATAGATCTATTAATCATAAAGGGAGTCTTCCTGAGCCAGCTTGTAACTATAAAATTCATTATCATTGAAGAAAAGACCAATTTCACGGTCTGCGCTTTCCAGTGAGTCTGAACCATGCACAATATTTTTACCGGTAAAAACAGCTAAATCGCCGCGTATTGTGCCGGGAGCAGCTTTCCGGGGATCCGTAGCGCCGATCAAGGCACGTGACATCTCAACAGCATCGTCGCCTTCCCAGATCATCGCTACCACCGGAGCAGAGGTGATAAATTCTATCAAACCATCATAAAAAGGCTTGCCTTTATGCTCCCCGTAATGACGGGCCGCTAAATCACTGCTAATTTGCATCATCTTCATTGATACTAACTTTAAACCTTTGTTTTCCATACGGCTGATTACTTCACCGACCAAGCCACGCTGCACCCCATCAGGCTTGACCATTAAAAACGTGCGCTCTCTTGTTTCCATTAATACCATCCTTTGCTTAATTATTAGTAAATCGTAACCAGGTTATTATCATCTATAACTTTTGTTTCTGCTTCTAAATGATTGCGGATATTCTTAGGCAGGGCAAAGATTCCCGAGTAGGTCTGACCATCAAAAAAACGCAAGTCCAGTTTCCGGACTCCAATTTCTTTATCCATCTTATCGGACACAGGCAATTCATTAATTCCTGATGATGCAATCACAAAACCCCATTCGGTATTAAATGAGGGAACAAACGTCCGGTAGGAGCGCACAAAAGGCATAACCTGCTTCAGTGTATTATTGATTGCGCTGTGCGCTTCAATAAAGGGCAGGCTTGCATCTCCGGCCTGCAGGGCCACAATTCCATTTGCCGTTAAAGAGGATTTAATTAATTCATAGTACTGAGTTGTAAACAGTTTCAAGGCCGGACTATTTTCAACCGGTTCGGGAATATCACTGATGATGACATCGAAAGGTTCATTCTGTTCTTCAATGTATTGCCGGGCATCCATAAAAAGAAGTTTAACCCGCTTATCCAAAAAGCTGCCGCGGTGCCAGGATTCCAGGTGTTTCCGGCAAAGTTCTACCACCTGTTGATCCAAATCTACCATGACCAGTTCTTCCACTGAAGGGTGTTTGAGGATTTCCCGCAGGGTCGCCCCTTCCCCTCCACCGGTGACCAGTACACGTCGAGGCGCCGGACACATCAGCATTGCTGGATGGACCAGCGCCTCGTGATAAATATATTCATCATTTTCAGCAGATTGCAGCTTACCGTCTAATATTAAGACCCGCCCAAAAAAATCAGTATCGGCAATTTCTACCTGTTGATATTCGGTTTGAAAGCTCTTTATATAATTTTCAATCCCATACATATGTGCTGTGCCGGAAGAAGTGTAATCGATATACCACTTAT
>PWEB01000024.1 GCA_003553305.1 Syntrophomonadaceae bacterium | reverse complement strand
CAATATTTGATGTCTTTAGTGAATTAAGCACCACGTCCGACCTGAAGTCGGATAACCAACCATACTCAATTACATTTAATCTTATTACGCCACAATATTCGTATTGATCAAGCGGTTTTTGGTGTCCACGTGCGACTAGGCCATTTCTTCAATTCTACCAAGTGGCGGTTCGTGAGACCAAGGTCGCCAGAAGTATCACTAGTGCATGATACTCACGGCTCAAAAAATGTCCAAAATTAGTTTATACTAGTCTAGCATAACTTTTTGGTTTGCTTGAGCTCATATTTGTAAATATCTAAAGTATAATTTTAAATCTTTTTGGTTATCTTTAGTTTCTATTGACAAAATAAAGACCTTGAATTTGAGGAATCTAAATCTTCTGAAATTACGCATGTAGCGTGCCGTTTGACGGCAAAACTGATTGATTTTTTTGTAAGCGATGGGGTGGACGCCCCCCGGCGGCATCGAATGTGCCAAAGTAGTGGGTGTTGAAACACTTCTACAAGGAGAGCGTCCATGAACGAGGTTAGCATCATCGGCCTGGATTTGGCCAAGAACGTATTTCAGGCGCATGGCGCTGAGGCAGACGGTTCTGTTTTATTCCGGCGCAA
The DNA here is from genome assembly GCA_003553305.1 of Syntrophomonadaceae bacterium. Lineage (GTDB taxonomy): Bacteria > Bacillota > Dethiobacteria > DTU022 > DTU022 > B1SED10-74M. Next base: position 4,536 of record PWEB01000024.1, on the reverse strand, counting down.
GTTGTCGCGTGCGCAGCTGCTTAAGTTTCTGAGTGAGCAATCGCCTTGCATTGTGGCGATGGAGGCCTGCGCCAGCGCCCCTCACTGGGGCCGTGCGATCGGCAACCTCGGTCACGAGGTTCGGTTGATCCCGCCTGCCTATGTTAAGCCGTTCGTGAAGTTATGCTCACCTCAGCATAACTTCACTTATCATCAGGTGCCAATAATGCGGAGGAACGTGCGCAGATCATCTAATAGCAGGCATCTTGGCCCAGAATTCCTCCGCATTATTTTAGAGTGTATCGAGCCAGGCGAGCAGGCTCGCATCCCGCTTCCATGACGGAGGATGAGCCGCCGTTACCGGAGGACTGACCTGTTCCAGTGCCTTTCGCTTCGTTTCCAGATTGGCCCTCGCGTAGTGGTTGGTGGTGTCGAGGCTCACATGGCCAAGCCAGCTGCGAATGACCGTGACGTCGACACCGGCCGAGACGAGATGTATGGCGGTAGCGTGGCGGAAGCTGTGCGGCGTCACATGCTTGCTGCGCAGCGATGGCTCGGATTTAGCCGCCGCTTTCACATAGGCCGCAAGCTTGAACCGGACGCCTGAGGCGCTGAGCGGCTCGCCATAGCGATTGACAAACAACGGCTTGTCTAAGTCTCTGGGTTGCCTCTCCAGCAGCTTTTTCAACAGCAACACGGTTTCCGGCCAGAGCGGGCAGATCCGTTCCTTGCGGCCCTTGCCTGTCAGGCGCACGCAACCCGGACTGTCGAAGCGGATCATCTCTGGGCACAGATCGAGCGCTTCCTGTATTCGGGCCCCGCTGTTGTAGAGGAACGAGAGCAGCGCGTGATCGCGCAGGCCCTCAATGGTCGCGCGATCTGGCTGGGCAAGGATAGCCGCCACTTCCGCCGGTTCCAGATAACAGGGTTCAGATACCGGTGCCCGCTTGACCGGGACGTTGAGGATTTCCACGCATTGAGCGATTGATGCGGGATCTCTGGTTGCCACGAAGTTGAAGAAGCTGCGGATCGCGGCAAGGCGACAATTGCGTGTGCCGGTCGTGCCGCCGCGCTCCTGTTCAGTGTGCCTCAGGAACGCGGCAACCTCGCTGGCAGTCAGATCGGCCAGGGTGATCATCGCAACCGTCTTTTTCGCGCGCTGTGCGACGAACCGCAGGAACAGCCGCCATGTGTCGCGGTAGGATCGGACCGTATGGACAGACGCGTTACGCTGCTCAACAAGCCATTCATAGAAGAACGCGCGCATCAGTTTCGGGAACGGGTTGGCCTTGTTCATGACCCCACCTCCCACCCGAGATTGAGGCATGGTGCGCCCACGGCCCTGAACCGCTCGTTGGCGAGATGCAGCAGATCCTGGGTGACGGTGATGTAGACCAGGGTGGAATTGATATCCCGATGCCCGAGATAAGTCGCAAGGAACGGCAGCCGGTCCTGCGGATTAATGCCGGCTTTGTACCATTCCAAGATGCGGTTCACGACCATCGAGTGGCGCAGATCGTGAACGCGCGGCCCGGTTCGCCCTTGCAGTGGCTTTAACCCGGCACGCCGCATGACGTTGGTGAGCAGCCAGGTGATCATTTCCGGTGTGTAACGGCGGGTGCGGCCCTGCTCGTGCCAGAACAGACCAGAACATGGCTCCTGCGGCGCGCCGGCAAGGCGCCGGGCTTTGATATAGGCTTGAAGCTCGGCCATCACGCTGTCGGGTAACGGTAGGATCCTTGTTTTAAAGAACTTCGTTTGGCGAACGGTGATCGTACCGCACTGAAGGTCGATGTCGGCAAGATCGAGACGGGCAAGCTCGCCCCGCCGCAAACCTACACAATAGGCCAACACCAGCATGGTGTAGATCGTCAGCGGGCGAAGCGGTGCCCGTGGGGAGGGGTAGGAACGAGCGACATCGAGCATCCGCTGTACATCAGCGGGCGAGTAGATGTGGGGCTTGCGCCATTGCTTGACCACTTCCTTCTGCGGTCGCGGGTCCGGCCGGCGCGGTGGGATCGATGGATCCCGGTGACGGAAGATTTTCGTGAGGACACGCCTGAGATTTTCACATTCGGCGACGTGATTGCGCGTGGACTTCGCCGCCGCCCAGTGATCGAGCATCACCCCAACCGGCTGTTCCTGGAGTGCCGGATTCAGCTGCAGGAACTGGTCAAACCTCAACAACCGCGCAGACTGCGAACTGTATTTGTATCCCCGGTTCCGCATCAGCGCGACGTGCTGAGCGATAACCTCTCCCAGCACGCTGCCAAACGGTTGAGGCTGGCGCAACTCAGCAAGGGCCTGTTCCGGATTGCGCGACGCCAGAGCGCGCCAGACCGGCATGCACTGTTTGATATTGCATGCTTCGCGCAGGGTGATGACAGGATTGCGGTCGATCGCCTCGATTTTAAGAAGGTGATCGAGTAACCGGTCAACGATGCGGGTACGGTGTAGCAGCGTCGACGCTGCCCAGCGTTCAGCCGATACCCGCAACCACGCGACCAGCACGTCCTGACCGAGTTCGCTGTGACGCTCGGCGACGTCCTGGAAGCCATGCAATACTTGGCGGTAGCAGGCTCGGCTATTCATGCTGCGTAGACCAAGGCTCGCGAGGTAGTGGTCAATGATCATGCGATCGGGATCGGGCCAATGAGCGATCATGCCAGTACCTCCGTGCCCGGCACATCAAGCGCAATGGCCCTTAGATCCTCGGTGGCAAGCTTGAGATAGGGGGCCGTCGACGCGGTTGAGCGATGTCCCAAAAGATCACCGATGATCTTTTGCGGAACTGACGCGCGCAGCATTTCCACTGCACGCGCATGGCGGAAGATGTGTGGCCCACATTTGCCTGGCGGCTGGATGCTGGCATCGCGGAGACGCCGCCGGACAATACCGTATAGCTTATCGAGCTTGCGATAGGGTGCGCGCGTGCGGATGAAGATTTCTCTGACATCGGTCGCAGGCCGTCCAGAACGCAGATAAGCGAGAACGGCCTCGCCCACCGGCTCCATCAGAGGCAGGAACGAGCAAGCTTGCGTCTTGCTGTGACGGATGCGGAGGGTTTCGCGCCGCCAGTCAATGTCATCGATCCGCAAATTGCGGATTTCTCCAGATCGTAGTCCATAGGTCGCAAGAAGTCGCAAGATCGCATGGTCCCGCAGTCCCGCTGGTGTCTTGTCCGCCCCCGCGCTTTCTAAGACAACGGCGATCTGGCCCGGCTCCAGGATCGAGGGCACTCCTTCATAGGCGTAGAGCAACGGCGCGATAATATGCGGCGACAGGTCGGTCGCAATGCGACCCGTCCTATAGAGATGACGCAGCAGCGAGCGAAACCGTTCCGCCACAGCTTTCAGCGAGCTGCGTGTCAGCTTCACCGCTCGTTGGTCCATATAGAGGTCAATGTCGCTGACACTCAGATCCATCAGGCCTTCGGCACCGCATCGTTCAAGGTGCCAGGTCAGGAAGTGTCGAGCCTCCCACAGGAGCGCATCGATGCTCGACCGCGCAAGGCCGCGCTCCTCGTGAAGCCAGGTCTCGTATGCGTCGCAAATAGCAAATTTCAGGGCGTCGACAGCACAGGTCGCATCTGGAGCCGGTTTCCAACGACCCCGCACAAGCCGCAGCAGCGCGTGAATGCCCGCGCACGGAATTTGATGCCAACGCGGACCCGGAAGGCGGCCATGACGACGCTGGAAGAGCGCGACTGCTTCGCGCAGGTATTGCTCCACTTGGGCTTCGGTCACATCTGCGATCAGGATATTCCTATGTGCAAGATGGTCAGCAAAGTCTCGCGCATAGGTGCAATAGTTCCGGACCACAACCGGGCTGTATCTTTGTCTGGTCAGTATCGCTCCGAGTTCAGTGATTACTTCGCAATCGGATTTTATCATCATGGGCTCCTCCGCTGGTCAAATGACAGCAGATGTTCGCCGGAAAATAATGCGGAGCAAAGTAGTCGACTAATAGCGGAATTTCACGGATTTCATGGACCTGTCTCCCGTTCCTCCGCATTATTGGCACCTGATGATAAGTAAAATTATGCTCACCTCAGCATAACTTCACGAATGGCTTGACATAATGCGGGGCGATCAGCGGGACACGGTGCCCATGAGCGGTCAGTCCCGTGCGCAGTGATGGGCGCTTGGGCAAGCTTCCATCGCCACGAGGCATGGCGGCTGCAACGCCATGAACCGCGCAAACTGCGGCCGCGACAACTTCTTGCGGAACACGACAGACCCGTCGGACGCTGCGCCGTGCAGCTGGAACACGTTCTTTGCCAGATCGACGCCTATGATGATAACTTCTCCCATGGATGCCCTCTCCTTCAGCTTGTGCTTCGACACCACGAGTATGGCACATCGCGATGCCGTCTGGGGAGAGCGGCATCCACCCCATCTCCACCCTCTAAGCTATTGTTTTTATTTATCCCACAGATAGTTCGAATCGTCATTTGGTTCAGTCGCGACTGGCAGCGAAACGCGCGCAAAGGCACAGTCATATCCCAGGTTCGGATTTTTTCGAGGCAGCAATCGCGCTCCTGCGTTTTTGGCCCTT
>PWEB01000076.1 GCA_003553305.1 Syntrophomonadaceae bacterium | reverse complement strand
CTGCAAGGCAGTTTTAGAAAAGCAACCAGAAAAAGCTCGACAGGCGATGCACGAACACATTGATTTTGTTCGTAAAGCAACCACCCGGGTAGACAAATAAACCGACGTCCCTTTGATGAGGGAAGATAGCCTTTTCATTTATCAACGCTACGTTAATAGAATAATCCAAACAATTAAATAAATAAATTAATAGTCTTTGAGGTAAGAGTTTTTAATACCATGCAGTATTCTTGATTTGCTGCCATGGCTGACCACCATACCATCATGCCTTATGATCTTGCTACAGGTCGGGATAATTATAAATTTACAAGGTCTGTATTCGCTGGTCATAATAATATGAAGGAGGCTTTAAAAATGTCTGCTTATCATAAAGTAACCAAGGATATTGTTGAAGAGTTGAAGCAAATAGTTGGTGACAAACATGTTATATTTGATGACGAGGAAAAGATGGAGGAATATTCCCACGATGAAGTGGCAGAAGTTAAATTCCACGGCATGCCTGAGGTTGTAGTCAAGCCAAACAGGACAGAAGAAATATCTGCGATTATGAAGCTGGCTAACCGGGAAAACATCCCGGTCACACCCCAGGGCGCGAAAAGTGGATTATCGGGAGGTGGAGTGGCAGCTATTGGAGGCATCCTGCTCAATGTGGAAAGGATGAACCGGATCTTAGAAATAGACAAAGCTAACATGATGGCGGTTGCAGAACCTGGCATAATAACCAATGATTTTAGCGCAGAAGTGCAAAAAGAAGGGCTTTTTTTTGCCGGTTACCCGATGAGCCTTTTAACCTGCTACCTGGGTGGAAACGTCGCTGAGAATGCCGGGGGTGGTAAGGCCATTAAATATGGGGTGACCGGTCGCTATATAATCGGACTTGAAGTGGTGCTGCCCTCTGGTGAAATTGCTTTTTTCGGAGGAAAGCGGGTTAAAGATGTTACCGGTTATAATATGGTCCAGTTAATGGTCGGCTCTGAGGGAACCCTGGGTATTTTTACAAAAATTATTGTCAAACTAATTCCCCTTCCCAAAGCAAAGATTGACATGATGGTCCTTTTTGAAGATTTACAAACAGCAATCGACGTGGTGCCCAAAATTATGACCGAAGTAGGGGTTATTCCAACCGGCATTGAATTTATGGATCAGCTTACCCTGGAAACCTGCTGCAAGCACCTGGGACAAAACCCGGACCAATATAAGAATGCGGGAGCTTTTCTGATTATTGAGGTAGATGGTAATGATGAAGAACAGGTTCTCAATGAATGTTTAGATATTGGTGATCTCTGCACTGATAATGGCGCTATAGACGCTTTTGTGGCCCAGACTCCTGCTGACCAGGAAAAAATCTGGGCTCTTCGCAGAAATGCCGCAGAAGCTTTTAAGGCAATCAGCCCCCGCCAGTCCCTGGAAGATATTGTGGTGCCGATGAGCACTATCCCTCGGGTGCTGCCTATCCTGCGTGATTTATCTAAAAAGCACGAAGTTTTCATTCCCTGTTACGGTCATGCCGGAGACGGGAATCTGCATGCTACAGTGATCAAAAACCCCGATCATACAGACGAGCATTGGCAGGACCTTCTTCCAAAAGTCCTGACCGATCTCTACTCAGAGATCTATAAACTGGGGGGAACCATCAGTGGTGAGCACGGTGTGGGTAGTAAGCTCAAGCAGTACCTGCCCCTGGTGTTGGGGAAAACGGAAATCGAATCGATGAAAAGTATAAAGCGGGCCCTGGATCCAAATAACATCTTAAACCCGGGTAAGATATTCGACATGTAACCCAGGAGGTAGAGATCAATATTTTTATGTAATTGAGCCAGGTTTTTCGAAAATGCAAACTTATCTAATCTAAAAGAGGTGTTTAAGATATGAAGCGTCAGCTCCCTTACGGTGATGGTGAATATACCATCGAAATTCCGGATCAGAAAGTAAATAGTATTTTAGAAGGAATCCCTATGAACAGTCTAGATAACGAAAATGCAGAAGTTCGCCGGGCCATGAATAACCCGGTAGACTCAGCACCTCTTTCCCAATTAGTAAAAAACGGAGAAAAGGTATCTATTATTGTCGGCGATATGACCCGTCTCTCGGTCAGGCACCATGTTCTTTTGCCGCCCATCCTTGATGAATTAAACCAGGGTGGAGTGCCGGACAATGACATCCTGATTATTTCTGCGACCGGGGATCATCGTGAACAAAAACCTGAAGAACATCGTAAGCTGGTGGGAGAAGATGTTTACAAAAGAGTCAAAGTTATTGATCACCGGGCCGAGGTAGATGAAGAATTGGTCAGTGTGGGAACGACCACTTATGGTAACGAAGTAAAAATTAATCGAAATGTGGTTGAAGCAGATCGGGTAGTTCTGACCGGTGGTATTGCATATCACTTCCTTGCTGGCTGGGGTGGAGGCAAAAAAGCGATTCTTCCGGGAGTATCCGGTTACAATACTATTATGCAAAATCATACCTTCGCTCTTCATCCTGAGCCGGGTAAGGGCATTAACCCTGAAGTTCGGGCCGGTAAGGTTGACGGGAATCCCTGTAGCGATGATATGGTCCAGGGAGCAAGCATGGTCGGGCCTGATTTTCTGGTTAACAGTGTTATCAACGAGGCAGACCATAAAATAGCCCTGGTCACTGCCGGTAATTACCTTACTGCTTTTAACAAGGGTTGTAAGTTTGTAGACCAGCACATGAGTGTGAGAATTAAAGAAACTGCGCCGCTGGTAATTGCATCCTGCGGTGGTTATCCCAAAGACATAAACTTTTATCAAACCTATAAAACCATATACCATGCTCATTTTGCTCTGCAGAAGGGAGGGACTATGATCCTGCTCAGCGAGAGCCGGGAAGAGATCGGCAATGAAGACTTTGCTTCCATTTTCACCGATTATGACAGCAATGCTGAGCGGGAAGCTGCGCTTCGCCGTAAGTATACTATCGGGGGTTTCATGGGCTATCATTCCGCGATAATCGCTGAAGATAATAATTTGCTGGTATTAAGTGATTTGGATCATGAGTTAGTTAGATCGATGGGGATGGCCCCGGTTTCATCTCTTGAAGAAGCTTTGGAGATTGCTGCCAGTCAACATGGAGGGGATCTTCCTCGGGCTTATATTATGCCTCATGGAGGAACTACCCTGCCCATTTTAAGCCAGAAATAGTTTGATAAAGGGAGCTTGCTTTTGCAGAAAGAATTAAAAATTACGTGCAGATAGATGCTTAAACGAAAAGAATATAGTAATATATGGGAATCTAATCATGTGCCTTCTTAAGGAGGCTTTTAATATGTCTATCGGTTTGCTGGCTTTTATAGCGTCCTTACCTATTTTGGTGATTATAGTTTTGATGGCTGGATTCATGTGGCCTGCCAAAAGAGCGATGCCTTTGGCCTGGGGTTTGGCTGCAATCCTTGCCCTGGCTGTATGGCAGGTTGATTTTGTCAGGGTTATCGCTGCAACACTGGAAGGTGCGCTATCAGCCATTGATATCCTCATTATTGTATTTGGGGCGATTTTACTGCTCAATACAATGCGCAATAGCGGCGCTATTAGTGTTATTAATAATGGCTTTGACGGTATAACGTCCGACCGCCGTATACAGGTATTGATTATTGGCTGGATGTTTGTATCTTTTATCGAGGGTGCTGCCGGCTTCGGTACCCCTGCAGCTTTAGCTGCGCCCCTGCTGATGGGACTCGGTTTCCCACCTCTTGCGGCAGTAATGAGTGCCTTGATTTTTAACTCCACTTCGGTTACTTTTGGCGCAGTGGGGGCTCCTGTTATTGTGGGTACAGGTGCAGCTGTTTCGGGGATGCTTCCTGAAGGCATGGTTATGCGAGAGTTTCTGGTTGAGGTTGGCGTCTGGTCAGCAGTTTTTCATGGCATTGGCGGAAGTTTCCTGCCTCTTTTGGTAGTAGCGATGCTAACTCGTTTTTACGGTAAAAATAAATCTTTTATGGAAGGCTTAAAAGCGGCGCCTTTTGCAATTTTTGCCGGCCTGTCCTTTACTGTGCCCTATTTTCTGATGGCATATTTTGTCGGCCCGGAACTTCCTTCTGTGGTTGGGGCATTAATCGGCTTATATATAGTTATTACCGCAGCACGAGCCGGATTTCTGATGCCCAAGGAAACCTGGGATTTCCCTCGACAGGAAGAGTGGGAGGAGGAGTGGGGCGAACCGCTTAAAACAGAAGAAAAAGATGAAACATCCGTATCTTCGATGTCGCTGGTTATGGCTTGGATGCCTTACGTTTTGGTCGCTATTATCCTGGTTTTAACCAGGCTGGGTCTTTTTGGTCTTGACAATCTATTAACAGCATTTACAATCAAATGGACAGAGATATTTGGCCAGGAAGGAGTTTCCTGGGATATAACGCCTTTCTGGTTACCGGGAACTGTACCTTTTATCCTGATTGCTCTCGTTACAATTCCGATGCACCGAATGTCCGGGGATAAAGTTAAAGAAGCCTGGCAGCGAACAGTCAAGCAGCTAATTCCTGCTGCCATAGCGCTATTCTTTGCCCTGGCCATGGTCCGGGTTTTTGTGCAGACTGATATCAACGCAGCTGATTATCCCAGTATGCTCATGGCCCTGTCCCAGTCTGCTGCTGCCGGAGTGGGAGGGGCATGGCCCCTGGTTTCGCCCTTTGTGGGGACCCTGGGTGCTTTTGTATCCGGTTCGAACACTGTGGCCAATATACTTTTCGGTGGCTTTCAATTTAGCGTTGCCGAAGGCCTGGGGATTTCTCGAACCATAATATCAGCCTTGCAGGCAGTTGGCGGCGCTACCGGAAATATGATCGCCGTGCACAATGTGGTTGCTGCTTGCGCGGTATGCGGTATTGTCGGACGGGAAGGTTATGTAATCAGGCGCAATATAGCGCCCTCGCTTATCTATACTCTAGTGGTGGGAATATTAGGCCTGATCTTAATCTACGGATTCCAGGTCGCAGTGTATTAGAATCTACGGCGGGAATCCTCGGGGTCTATTGACCCCGTGAGGATTTCACAAAGTTAGAATAACCAGTTGCAGAATAAAGGGCAATATGCTATGATTTGAATTCGGAGAAAGTATGATCAAGGAGGCTAAAATAAATGAAAACAGAGATACATCCGCAATACAATTGTGCCCAGGTCAGCTGTGCTT